>JBGPTQ010000021.1:0-10974 GCA_041490725.1 Allostellaceae bacterium
CCGGAAACCCTGCACCCGGGACTGCGCCAGGGCGCGCATCACGTTCGGCACATCCATGAAGCCGTACCGCACGTGCATCGTGTAAAAGCCCTTGCCGACCTCATTGATCTCGAGGCGCCGCTCGGCGGGCACGTGCGGCACGTCCTCGGTCTCGACCTGCATCATGATGACGCGCTCGTGCAACGCCTTGGTGTGCTTGAGGGCATGCAGCAGCGCGACCGGCACCTGGGTCAGGTCGCGGGTCATGAAGACCGCCGTGCCCGGCACCCGCACCGGCCGCTCCGGGTTGAGCCCCTCGACGAACTGGGTCAGCGGCAGCGCGTCGCGGGCGCGTTGTTCGGCGAGCAGCCGCCGGCCCCGCCACCAGGTTCCCATCACGGCAAAGACCAGCGCCGCGACAACGATCGGGAACCATCCACCCTCGACGATCTTCAGCAGATTGGCGCAGAGGAAAGTCAGGTCGATGATACCGAAGGCGGCGAAGACCGGCACCGCGACGGCGAGGCTCCAGCCTTGGCCGCGCATGTAGAGGAAGGCGAGCCCGCTGGTTATCGCCATCATGCCGCTGACCGCGATGCCATAGGCCGCACCCAAATTGTCCGATGACTGAAACCCGAGGACCAGGATGATGACGGCGATCAGCAGCCCCCAATTGATGCGCGGCACGTAGACTTGGCCGATCTCGGTCTCGGAGGTGTGGCGCACCTCGAGCCGCGGGAGGTAACCGAGCTGGATCGCCTGGCGGGTGATCGAGAAGGCGCCGGAAATCACCGCTTGCGAGGCGATGATCGTCGCGACCGAGGCCAAAATGACCAGCGGATAGAGGCCCCATCCCGGAGCCATCCGGTAGAACGGGTTTTCCAGCGCCGCCGGATTGCCGAGCAGCAAGGCGCCCTGCCCGAAGTAATTCAGCAGCAGCGCCGGGAAGACCAGCGACAGCCAGGCTCGGGTCAGCGCGCGGCGGCCGAAATGCCCCATATCGGCGTACATCGTCTCGGTGCCGGTCACCGCGAGGAACACCGCGCCCAGCATGATGAAGCCACGCCACGGCGCGTTCACCACCACCGCGATGCCGTAGAGCGGGTTGAGCGCGAGGAGGACGCGCGGGTGCTGCACGATCCCCCACAGGCCGAGCAGCGCCAGGACCGCGAACCAGACCAGCATCACCGGGCCAAACAGGCCCCCCACCGCCGCCGTGCCGCGCTGCTGCACCAGGAACAAGCCGACCAAGAGGACCAGCGAAATCGGAATCACGTAGGGCTCGAACAGCGGGGTCGCGACTTTCAGCCCCTCGACCGCGCTGAGCACCGAGATCGCCGGGGTGATGACGCCGTCGCCATAGAACAGCGCGGCCCCGACGAGGCCCGCCGCCATGATCCACAGGTAGCGCCGCTGCCCGCGGTGCGCCGTGCGCAATACCAGCGCGGTCAACGCGAGGAGTCCGCCCTCGCCGCGATTGTCCGCCTGCATGATCACGAGGACGTATTTGACGGTGACGATCAGCACGAGGGACCAGACGATCAGCGACAACGCACCCAGAATGGCCGGCTCGCTCATATCGCCGAAATCGACCAGCGACTGGCGGACCGCATAGAGCGGCGAGGTGCCGATATCGCCATAAACCACGCCGAGCGCCGCGACCGTCAGACCGCGGTCGGTGCCTTCATCCAACGGTCTCCATCCAACGGAAGTTGTTGCCGCCAATGGAGATGTCCCGGAGACAGATCTGATGAACGCCGATGTGCCGGCGTCAAGTGACAACGCCGGTATAAAAAATCGAGGTGCATCCGTGGCTGTCTGCATAAAGAATGCATAAAGATCGGCGGCCGACCGGCGGCTCTGGCAGCCAACCGCCAGAAGAAAACTGTTGCCGACACGCAGACATTGGTAGGTTGATGCCCATGATGCGTTTCCCGGGCAGTCGAACCGACGCTGAGCTGTCGGCGGGGTGGCCTGTAGAGATTACCGATTGAATAACCAGGAGGCAGAAACCGGCCACACGCCGCCATCGGCGGCTTCGCCCGACGCGACCAATCAGGACGGCCGCGAGCGCCTCGCGTTTTTTCTTGGTGCCGGGCCGGGGCCGAGGAGTGCGCTCCGGCCGCTGCCCTATATTGGCAGCGCGGTCGCGGTGGCCTTCGCGGTTGCCTGCGGCCTTCTGATCGAGCGCTTCATCGGCCTGCAAAGCGCTCTCCTTGTCTTTCTGATGGCAATTCTCGCGTCGGCGATCGCCTGGGGCCTGTTGCCCTCGCTGTTCGCCTGCGTTCTGAGCGTGCTCGCGTTCAATTTCTTCCTGATTCCGCCGGTTTATACGTTCACCATTGCGGACCCGGAGAACGCAGTCGCCCTGTTTTTCTTTTTCATTGTTGCTGTCATCGTCAGCAACCTGACTGCAGCGACGCGCAGCCAGATTGTCATCGCGCGCGCCCGCACCAAGACCACCTCCGCTCTGTACGCCTTCAGCCGCCAGCTCGCGGGCATCGGCACGCTCGATGACCTGTTGAGGGCTACGGCTTACAACGTATCGTCGATGCTCGACGCACAAACCGTGCTGCTGATGCCCGCCAAAGCAGGTGAGGGCATCGAGATTGCCTGTTTCTACCCGCCGGCTGGCGAGCTCGACAAACCCGACATCGCGGCAGCGCGCTGGAGCTGGGAACATGATACGGCCGCCGGCACTGGGACAGCCGCCGTGCCTGGCACCAAATGGCTGTTTCTGCCGTTGCGCACCGGGAGCGGCGTCGTGGGGGTGATCGGCGTGCGGCGCGATGCGGTTGCCCCATTGCTCACAGCGGAAGAGCGCCGGCTGCTCGATGCGCTCGCCGATCAGGCGGCCGTGGCAATCGAGCGTGTATCCTTGGCTGGTATCCTGGCCGAGGCGCGCGTTCTGGCGGAAACGGAGCGGCTGAGTACCGCGCTGCTGACCTCGATATCGCACGATTTGCGAACCCCGCTCGCCTCGATACTGGGAACCGTATCGAGCCTTCGCAGCTTTTCCGAGAAGTATAATTCCGAGCAGCGCGACGAGTTGCTGTCGACATTGCAGGATGAGGCCGAGCGGCTTAACCGGTTCGTCGGCAACCTCCTCGACATGACCCGCCTGGAATCCGGCGCGATCGAGCTCCACCGCGATCTTTTCGACATGCCCGAAATCATCGGCGCTGCGCTTCAACGAGCGACGGATGTACTCGCCGGTCATCATGTGGAGGTCGATATCGCACCCGATTTGCCGATGCTCCGCGTCGATGCGGTATTGTTCGAGCAGGTGCTGTTCAATATTCTCGATAACGCCGCCAAATATGCTCCCCCGGGCAGCCGCATCGATATGCGTGCCTGGCGCGACGGCGAGGTTGTCGCGATCGAGGTGCGCGACGAGGGTCCCGGCATCCCAGCGACCGAGTTGGAACGCGTTTTCGACAAGTTTTACCGCGTGCGGGCGCAGGACCGGAGACGCGCCGGCACCGGTCTTGGACTCGCTATTTGCCGCGGCTTTGTCGAGGCGCAGGGCGGTCGGATCAACGCTGCCAACCGGCGCGATCGCTCCGGTGCGGCGCTGACGATCCGCATGCCGGTGCCGCAGCTGGCGAAGGCCAGCGAACTCGCGGAACACGAATGATCCGTATAACCACCCTTGTCGTCGATGACGAGCCGCCGATCCGACGCTTTTTGCGCGCCAGTCTCGAAGTAGTAGGTCATCGCGTGGTTACTGCCGATGATGGTGCGGGGGCGCTCGCCGCGCTCGCCAGCGAGAACCCCGATTTGGTCATTCTCGACCTTGGACTCCCGGATAAAAGCGGGCTGGACGTGATCGCCGAGATTCGGCAGCTCTCGCGCGTGCCCATCATCGTATTGTCGGCACGCAGTGATGAGCGCTCCAAAGTGGAGGCGCTTGATCTCGGGGCCGACGACTACATCAGTAAGCCCTTCGGGATGGCCGAGCTGATGGCTCGGTTGCGCGCGGCGCTGCGGCACGCGTTTCAGGCGAAGGGCGAATCGCCGGTTTTTGTCTCGGGGGATCTCGCGATTGATCTGCTGCGGCGGCAGGTCACCCGCGCCGGTCAGGAGGTCCGACTGTCGCGCAAGGAATTCGAATTATTGCGCCACCTTGTGATCCACGCGGGCAAGGTGGTGACGCATCGGCAGCTGCTTCGCGAGGTGTGGGGGCCGGCTCAGGCGGACGAAGTGCAATACCTGCGCGTGTTCATCCGAGGGCTGAGGCAAAAGCTGGAGTCCGATCCAACCCGCCCCAACCATATCCTGACTGAGCTGGGGGTTGGCTACCGTCTGCAATTGCCGGCCGAGCAGCGTGCAGTGAGTGCCCGATAAACCGCGATCGGCGGCAGTCTCAATCCACCCCGACATGGCGCTGCGCCGCGGCACCGACAGGAAGGTCGGATAACCCTCCGCGTCTGCCGAACTGGCCAACCGAACCCACCCTCACCGGCTGCCTTGCAGGCTACATGATCACCTCGTCGCCGCCGCCTTTATAGCTCTTTTATGGCTGATTAGTGAAATCCATCTCGATCCTTAATGCCGCAGCCACCCACATTATTGCTCGCATGTGGCGTCGGGCAGAACTGTCACCGGGTGGCTCTAAATGGCTGTCGCTTCCGAACCGAAGCGCAACTCGGCAACCGCCGAGGATACGTTGGACATGGTTCTTGAAATTACTTGGATAATTTCGGAAATCGCGCTCGATGTTTTTAGTATTTTCTTCTGGGCGGCGTTGGCGTTGCTGTTTGTCAAGGCAATGGCATAGGCGCTAGGCGGTTCTGAGCGCGCTGACGAGGTTCGGGATACGGCGTCAAATTTCGATCTGGCCGCCGAGCTCGACGACCCGGTTCGGCGGGATGCGGAAGAACTCGGTCGCGTCGAGCGCCAGGTTCGACAAGAAGATGAACAGCCGGTCGCGCCAGTGCCAGAAGGCGCCGCGGCGGGCGCGGGCGCGCAGCCTTTCGCGCCCGATGATGAAAGATGTTTCCATCAGGTTGATCCGGAAACCCTGCACCCGGGACTGCGCCAGGGCGCGCATCACGTTCGGCACATCCATGAAGCCGTAGCGCACGTGCATCGTGTAGAAGCCCTTGCCGACCTCATTGATTTCGAGGCGCCGCTCGGCGGGCACGTGCGGCACGTCCTCGGTCTCGACCTGCATCATGATGACGCGCTCGTGCAACGCCTTGTAGTGCTTCAGCGCGTGCAGCAGCGCGACCGGCACCTGGCTCAGGTCGCGCGTCATGAAGACCGCCGTACCCGGCACCCGCACCGGCCGCTCCGGGTTGAGGCCCTCGACGAACTGGGTCAGCGGCAGGGCGTCGCGGGCGCGCTGCTCGGCAAGCAGCCGGCGGCCGCGCCACCATGTGCCCATCACCGCGAACGCCAGCGCGGCGATCACGATCGGAAACCAGCCCCCTTCCGGGATCTTCAGCAGGTTGGCGCCGAAAAATGACAGATCGACGATCGCAAACAGCAAAAACAGCGGAATCAGCAGCCACAACGGCCACCGCGCTCCTAAGGACAGATAGACGAAGCCGAGAATCGTATCGACAATCATCGTGCCGGTTACCGCGACACCGTAAGCCCCACCGAGCGCGTCCGACGAGCGGAAGCCGAGCACGGTGGCGACGACCGCGACCAGCAGGATGGCGTTCACTTCCGGCACGTAGACTTGGCCCCTCTCCTGCTCTGAGGTGTGGCGGACCTGCATCCGCGGCAGATAGCCGAGCTGCACCGCCTGGCGGGTGAGGGAGAAGGCGCCTGAGATGACCGCCTGCGAGGCAATCACCGTCGCCGCCGAAGCGAGGAAGACGAGCGGGTAGACCGCCCAGTCCGGAACGAGCCGATAGAACGGGTTTTGCACGGCGTCCGGGTTGGCAAGCAGCAGCGCGCCTTGCCCGAAATAGTTTAGCAGCAGGCAGGGAAAAACGAAGCGAAGCCAGGCGCGGCGGATGGGGGTACGGCCAAAATGCCCCATATCGGCGTACAGCGCCTCGGCGCCCGTCACGGCAAGAACGACCGAGCCGAGGAGGATAAACCCGGCGGCAGGATCGCTCAGTATCAGCTCGATGCCGTAGATCGGATTGACCGCCTTGAGGATCGCGGGATTGCGGCCGATTTCCAGGAGACCCAAGATACCCAGCGTGGTGAACCAGAGGATGATGACCGGGCCGAAAAACCCGCCGACCCGCCCCGTGCCGTGCTTCTGTGCGACGAACAGCCCTGTCAGCAGTATGAGGGTTAGCGGAATCACGTAGGGTTGCAGCTCTGGGGCCTTGACCTCGAGACCCTCGACCGCGCTCATGACCGAGATCGCCGGCGTCAGCACGCTGTCGCCGAAAAATAGCGAGCCGCCGATAATCCCGGCAAAAAAGATCCACCGATTGTGTCGCCCCGCAGTCGCGCGCAACGCCAATATCGTCAGCGCGAAGATCCCACCTTCGCCGCGATTGTCGGCGCGCATCAGCACGATCACGTATTTGGTGGTGACGACGATCGTCAGGGCCCAGACGATCAGGGACAGCACACCGAAAATGCGCGGTTCCGTGACCGAGGCCGCGTCATGGAAACATTGCTTGATCGCATAGAGCGGCGAGGTGCCGATATCGCCGTAAACGACGCCGAGCGCCGCGAGCGTCAGGTTCTGCCTGGCGCTCGCGGTCTGAGCGGGCTCGCTGCTAGGCAGCGCGGTATCCGGCATCGATGAACCCGATCCTCCGGTCAGCACCTCCAACAACTCCTATTTCGCGGGTTGGGCAGCCGCGGTCGTGAGATCCTCGATGCTGTAACCGGCGATGCGTTTATATTGATCCGACAGCGCGCGCAATTCCTTCTGGCTGATGAAATCGTCGAGGTTGCCGAACGGCCGGTCGCCGGTCAGCTCCTCGACGCGGATGTTGATGAAGTCCGGGGGTGCGGTGCGGTTGGTGCGCACGACCCGCGCGGCCGGGCCCGACCGGGCAGCCTCATATTCCCGCAAGGCGGCAACCGGGTCCGTCTGCTCGCGCAAGAGGCCGGCCAGCACCCGCGCGTCGATGAGGCCTTGCGCCGACCCGCCCGAGCCGCGCGGATACATCGGATGCGCCGCGTCGCCCGCCAGGCTCACCCGGCCGAACGACCAGCGCTCGATCGGGTCCTTGTCGACCATCGGGTATTCGAAGATGGTTTCGGCCTGAGAGATCAGCTCGGCGACATCGAGCCAGTCAAAGCGCCAGGATTGATAGATACCGATGAAATCCTCGAGCCGGCCGGGCTTGTTCCAATCGTTCTGCTCCGGTGAACCGGTCTCGATCTCGGTCGTCCAGTTGATCAGCTGCCTTCCGTCGCCATCGACATTATCGATGATCGGGTAGATCACGATCTTGCCGGTGCGGATCGAGCCGATCCGCATATAGCTTCGCCCGGTCAGGATCGGCGCATGGCGGGTCACCCCGCGCCAGGTGTTGATGCCGGTGAAAACGAGCTTCTCATCCGGATAGAACTGGGCACGCACCGTCGAATTGACCCCGTCGCAGCCGATCGCGATGTCAGCCCGGAGCGGCGGGTAGGGCATGCCCGTGGTGGTCTGCCGGAAATGCAGCATCACCCCGGCCGCGTCCTGCTCGAGCCCCTCGAAACGATGGTCGGTGAGGATCCGCTCTGCGCCGAGTCGCTTAAGCGCCGCCTCATAGAGGACCCGGTGCAGCCGGCCGCGATGCATCCCCAGCTCGGGCACCCTATAGCCGGCAAACCGGCCGCGCTTCTCGCGGTAGATCAGTTGCCCGAAGCGGTTGAAAAAGCAGCTCTCCTCATTCTCGATCCCGAGCGGTTCGAGCGCCTCCTGCAGCCCGAGCAGCGCCAATTCGCGCATCGCGTGCGGCAACAGCGTGATGCCGACCCCGAGTTCCTTCACCTCGGGCGCCGCCTCGTACACAAGGCAGGTCAACCCGCGCTGGTGCAGGTTGAGCGCGAGAGCGAGCCCGACGATGCCGCCGCCGATGATCGCGATCTCCATCGCTCGTCTCCTGCGCAATCCGCTGCTATCGTCGGCCGTGGCGCACAAGAGGACAAGCACGATGAGCGAGAGGCCGTTTCGCAGCGGAATGCTGGTCTTCCCGAACCTGACCCAGCTCGACCTGACCGGGCCCTATGAGATCCTCGCGCGGTTGCCGGGCAGCGAGACTTTGCTGATCTGGAAGAGCCTCGACCCGGTGCGTTCCGAGCACGGGCTGACCATCCTGCCGAGCGCGACCTTCGATTCCTGCGGACCGCTCGACCTGGTGCTGGTCCCCGGCGGCGCCGGCATCAACCCGCTCCTCGAGGACGCGCAGACGCTCGCCTTTCTGCGCCGTGCCGCTGCCGCGGCGCGCTATGTCGTGGGCATCTGCACCGGGTCGCTGGTGCTCGGCGCCGCCGGGCTGTTGCGCGGGCGGCGTGCCGGGACGCATTGGATGTCGCGCGATCTCTTGGCCGCATTCGGCGCGGTCCCGGTGGCGGAGCGGGTCGTCGTCGACGGCAATCTGTTCACCGGCGGCGGCGTCACCGCCGGGATCGATGTCGCGCTCTGCGTCGCCGCCGAGATTGCCGGCCGCGCGGCGGCGGAAGCGATCCAGCTCGCCGTCGAATACGATCCGCAACCGCCGTTTTCCGCCGGCTCGCCGGAGAGCGCCCCGCCAGCGGTGCGCGAATCCGTGCTGGCGCGCGCCGCCGCCCGCCAGAAGGACCGCGCCGAGCGGGTCGCCCGCGCCGCCGCGGCGATGATCACGCCATGACCCACATCGAAACCGACATATTGATCGTCGGCGCCGGCGGCGCCGGCATGTATGCCGCGATCGCCGCGGCGCGGGCCGGGGCCGAGCACGTGCTGCTCGCCGACAAGAGCCTCATTGGCCGCGGCGGCGCCACGGTGATGGCGCAGATGACCGTGGCGGCGGCGCTCGGCGAGGAATGCCCCGACGATTGGACGGCGCATCTCGAAGATACGCTCGCCTCGGGCCGTGGCCTCTGCGACGAGAATCTCGCCGCGCTATTGTGCCAGGAGGCGCCGGCGCGGATCCGCGAGATGGGTGAATGGCGGGTCGGCTGGGCGCGCCGCGCCGACGGGCACATCGCCCAGGTTACCGCGCCCGGGCACTCGCGGCCGCGCTGCTGCTATGTCGATTTTCTCAATACCGGCCCGGCCGTCGCGGCGACGCTGCGCCGCCAGATCGGGCATGTCGGCGCGATCCGCCGGCTCAGCAACCTCACCGTCACCGATATCGTCACCGCGGGTGGCGAATCGGGCGGCGCGGCGGTCGGCGCGGTCGCGCTCGATGCAGCGGACGGCGAAGCGGTGACGATCGCCGCCAAGGCGGTGATCATCGCGGCCGGCGGGCTCACCCGGATTTTCCGGCGCAACAGCGCCTCGGCCAATATGGGCGGCGACGGCTATGCGCTGGCGCTCGCCGCCGGGGCCGACCTCGTCGACATGGAGTTCGTCCAGTTCTTCCCGATCGGGCATCTGGCGCCGCGCCTGGTCGGCATGGACCCGATCATGTGGGACCCGTTCCGCTACAAGCTCGGCGGACGGCTGCTCGACGGCAGCGGGCGCGAGTTCCTCGCCGATTACGGCAGCGACGAGACGAGCGGCTATACGACGCCGCGCGACCTGGCGACCTATGCGATCGAGAAGGAGGTCGCGGCCGGACGCGGCTCGCCGCATGGCGGGGTGTATCTCTCGTTCGCCCATGTGCCCAAGAGCGCGCTCGAAGCGGCCTTCGGGCCGGTCATCGCGCGGCTGGCGAAGAACGGCATCGATCTCGGGCAGATGCCGGTCGAGGTCGCGCCGATCGCGCATTACCACATGGGCGGGATCGCCGTGGACGAGCGGATGGCGAGCCGGGTGCCCGGCCTCTTCGCCGCGGGCGAGGCGGCGGGCGGCGCCAATGGCGCCAACCGGCTGTCGGGCAACGCGATTTCCGAGGCACTGGTGTTCGGCGAGCGCGCCGGGCGAAGCGCTGCCGCCTATGCCGCGACCCGCCCGTCCGGCTGGCATCCTCAGTCCGCAGCCACCGCGGTCGAACGCATCCGCAGCCTCTGCGCGGGCCGCCGCGGCGCGGTCAGCCCGGCGACGTTGCTCGACGAGTTGCGCGAGCTGATGTCGACCGAAATCGGCCCGTTCCGTACCGAAGCGGGCCTCGCCCGCGCCGTCGCCCGGCTCGCCGAGATGCGGGCGGGCTTGAACGAGGCGTCGATCGCGCCGGGCCGCGCGTTCAACCCGACCGTGGCGGACTGGTTCGAGCTGCGCGCCAGCCTGATTGCCGCCGAGGCCGTGGCGCACGCGGCCCTCAAGCGCGAGGAGAGCCGCGGCGCCCATCAGCGCGAGGATTTCCCCGAGACCGACCCCGCCTGGGCATGCTCTCAGCACGTGTCGATGACGCGCGACGGCAGGCTGGCCGTGGGTGTCGCGCGGTGACGGCGCGCCTCGCGCGGCTGCGGATCCGGCGCGGCGCCGGCGACGAGCCGCCACATTACGAGGAATTCGCGGTGCCGTTCGAGGACGGCGCGACGGTGCTCGACGCGCTGATCTGGATACGAACGCGGCGCGACCCGTCGCTCGCCATCCGCTACAGCTGCATCAATGCGAATGTGTGCAAGGAATGCACGATCGCGATCGACGGCGCTGTCGGCTATGCCTGCACGACCCGGCTGCGCGCCGACACGGTGATGACGCTCGACCCGCTGCCGGGAAAGCCGGTGTTGCGCGATCTGGTCAGCGAGATGCGGTCGCCGCGCGAGCGGCTGAAATAGCAGTCTCCCCCACCCTTCCCTCTCCTGCCCGCGGGGGAGGGAAGGGTGGGGTAATCCGCGCTCGATCTATCCCCAGCAGTTGCAAATGTGCTAATTCTCGCCGTCTTTTCCGGGAGGGCGCTGGGCGATGGCGAAAACAGCTCTGACCCAATTGCAGGACCAAATCGAAGCGGTTCGCCGCGAGGCCTTCGCGGCAGGCTACGCGGCGGC
>JBGPTQ010000022.1:0-10889 GCA_041490725.1 Allostellaceae bacterium
CGACGGTAATGTGCTGGCGCCGGACGTGCCTTCGCTGACGAGTATCTGTCTTACTTGGGAGTAGTCGGCTGAAACGATGTTGTTTTGCAGATTTTCCCCAAGAAATGGCGTCACCGAGGAGCCGTCATACGGAAAATCGCCGTAGCCGACTTCTATATTGACCGTAACGTTGTTGGTGAAGGTGGCATCGAATAAATTGACCACATAGTCCACGGCGCTGAAAAACCCGGACGGCGCCGACGCCAGCGTATTCGCATCATAGGTGACGTTCAGATTCATCCGACTTGCTTACTCGTGCGCGTGACGGAGCGAAAGCCCGAAGGCGCGACGAAGATGTCGCGGTGGCCGGGTCGGCTCAGGCCGCGGGCAAGCCGCGTTCCAGCAAATTCGCGAGGCGGCGAGCGAACGCCGGGGGATCGGGCAGCGGCTCGCCCTCGACGATGCGCGCCTGGTCGAGCAGCAGCCAGGCGAATTCGGACAGCTGCTCGGAAGCGCCGCTGTCACCGACCGAGGCTGCCAGACGCTCGATCAAGCGGTGGCGCGGGTTGAGCTCGAGGATCCGCTTCGCGGTGGTATCGAGCTGGCGGTGCTGCTTCAACAGCCGCTCGAGGTGCATGTCCACGTCGCCCTCATCGGCAACCAGGCACACCGCGCTGTCGGTCAGCCGCTCGGAGCTGCGCACATCCTTGACCGCATCGCCGAGCGCCAGCTTGAAGATCGCGATAAGGCTGCCGAGCTTGGCCGGCGGCTCGGCCTTGTCGGCGGCCGCTTTCGTGTCGTCGGACGGGGTGATCTTGTCGAGATCGGCGCCGCCGCGGGTTGCCGATTTGAACGGCTTTTCCTGGTAGGTGCCGATCGCCGACACCCAGAATTCGTCGATCGGGTCGGTGAGCAGCAAGACCTCGACCCCGCGGGCGCGAAATCCCTCGAGTTGCGGGCTTTTCTTCAACAGATCGAGAGTGTCGCCGGTGATCGTATAGATCGCCTCCTGCCCCGGCCGCATCGCCGCGACATAATCATCGAGCGACAACAGCCCGTCGCGCATCGTCGAGCGGAAGCGGGCGAGCGGGAAGAGCGTATCGCGCTGCTCGCGGTCCTCGTAGAGGCCCTCCTTCAGCACCGCGCCGAAAGAGTCCCAGAATTTGGCGTATTCCTCGGGCGCCTCGCTCGCCTTCTTGCCGAGCTCGGTCAGCACGCGGCGCGTCAGCTGCTGGCGAATGCGCGCCACCATCGGGTTCGACTGCAGCATCTCGCGGCTGATGTTGAGTGGCAGATCCTCGCTGTCGACGATGCCTTTGATAAACCGCAGATAGGCCGGCAAGAGGTCGGTCCCCTCATCGGTGATGAACACCCGGCGGACATAAAGCTTGACCCGCGACTTGCGCTCGGGATCGAACAGATCGAACGGCTTCTGCGACGGCACGAACAAGAGATAGGTGTATTCGAGCACGCCCTCGGCCCGGGCGTGCACGGTCAGCCACGGCTCGTCGAAGCCGTGGCCGACATGATGGTAGAACTCCTTGTACTGCTCGGGGGTGATCTCCGCGCGCGGCCGGGTCCACAACGCCGACGCGGTGTTGATCGTCTCTTCCTTGTTGCCCTCGGCCAGCACGATCGGCAAGGCGATGTGGTCGGAGTAGGTCTTGACGATCTGGCGCAGCCGATGCGGCTCGAGATACTCCTCGTCGCCCTCGCGCATGTGCAAGGTGATGCGGGCGCCGCGCGGCACATTCGCCGCGGGTTCGATCGTGAAGCTGCCCTGGCCGTCCGACACCCAGCGCCAGCCCTCGCCCTCGCCCGCCTTGCGGCTCAACACCTCGACCTTTTCCGCGACCATGAAGGCCGAATAAAAGCCGACGCCGAACTGCCCGATCAGGCTCACATCCGGCTTTGCGTCGCCCGCCAGCTCTTTCATGAATGCCGCGGTGCCGGAGCGTGCGATCGTGCCGAGGTTGTCGATCAGCTCGTCATGGTTCATGCCGACCCCGTTGTCGGCGACGGTCAGGGTCCGGGAGGATTTGACCGGGGTCAGCACGACCCTGTAATTGGCCTCGCCCTCGCCCAGCGCCGGTTCGGTCAGCGCGGCATAACGCAGCCGGTCGCAAGCATCCGAGGCGTTCGAGATCAGCTCGCGCAGGAATATCTCCTTATCGGTGTAGAGCGAGTGCGCGACGATATCGAGAAGTCGGCTGACTTCCGCTTGGAAGGTTCTGGTTTCGGGTGCGGTTTCTTGGGTCATCGGTGACAGGGGTATGGTGGCTGGACTGTGCGAGATATGTGGCGCAAACGCCTCTGCCGCAAGGCGCCGATGTCGCAGCGGTGGCCGGTTTGTGACGCGGGTACCGACGCTCAATCGGGCGAGTCGCATACCCATCGAAGCCAGGAAGTTGGGCGCGGCCCCTGAGCGATGGCAGCGGGCCAGCGTCATCTTAGCCCTTGCTCTGCCGCGAGCGGTACCGCACCTTTAAGAGCATGGGATTGCTGCGCTCCGCACCGCGCATCGTCGCGGTCCTCGGGCCGACCAATACCGGCAAGACGCACCTCGCGATCGAGCGCATGCTCGATCACACCAGCGGCATGATCGGCTTTCCGCTGCGCCTCCTGGCGCGGGAAAATTACGACCGCGTCGTCAGGTTGCGCGGCGCGCGTGCGGTTGCGCTGATCACGGGCGAGGAAAAGATCCTGCCCCCGAACCCGTCTTATTTCGTCTGCACGGTTGAATCGATGCCGCTCGACCGGCCAGTCGAGTTCCTCGCCATCGATGAGATCCAGCTCTGTGCCGATCCCGAGCGGGGCCATGTGTTTACCGCCCGGCTGCTCCACGCCCGCGGCCTCAGCGAGACGATGTTTCTCGGCGCCGACACGATCAGGCCGCTGATGCGCCGCCTCGTTCCGCGGGCCGAATACATCAGCCGGCCGCGCCTTTCGACGCTGTCCTATACCGGTCACAAGAAGGTGACGCGCTTGCCGCCGCGCAGCGCCGTCGTCGCTTTTGCCGTCGCCGATGTGTTCTCGCTTGCCGAGCTTATCCGGCGACAGCGCGGCGGCACGGCGGTCGTGCTCGGCGCACTGAGCCCCCGCGCGCGCAACGCCCAGGTCGGCATGTTCCAGGCGGGCGAAGTCGATTACCTCGTCGCCACCGATGCGATCGGCATGGGGCTCAACATGGATCTCGACCATGTCGCCTTCGCCCGGGTGACCAAGTTCGATGGGCGCGGGCCGCGCCGCCTGTCGGCGGCCGAGATCGCCCAGATCGCCGGGCGCGCCGGCCGGCACATGACCGACGGCACCTTTGGCACCACCGCCGATGAAGGACCGCTCGATCCCGCCATCGTAGCAGCGGTCGAGGAGCATCGGTTCGAGCCGCTGACCCAGCTTTCCTGGCGCAACACGAGGTTGCGGTTCGACTCAGTCGGGGCCTTGCTGCGCAGCCTGGACGAGCGCCCGCCCGCGCCGGGGCTGGTTCAGACGCGCGACGCCGACGACCACCGGGCATTGCAGGTTCTGTCGCGCAACGCCGAGGTGAAGGGGCTCGCCACTCATCCGAGCGCGGTTCGCCTGTTGTGGGAGGTCTGTCAGATCCCTGACTTCCGCAAGGTGATGAGCGACAGTCACGCGCGTTTCCTCGCCCAGTGCTTTCTCCATCTCGCGGGGCCGGACGAGCGGTTGCCGAGCGCGTGGGTCGGCGCGCAGATGGCGCAGCTCGATCGCCTCGACGGCGACATCGACACGCTGATGGCGCGCATCGCCCATATCCGCACCTGGACGTACATCACCCATCGCGGCGACTGGATCGAAAGCGCCGCCGATTGGCAGGACCGCGCCCGCGGCATCGAGGACAGACTGTCCGACGCGCTGCACGACCGCATCACCCAGCGCTTTGTCGATCGCCGTTCCGCCTTTCTCGTCCGCCACCTCGCCGGCGACGCGGAAGTCTTGGCATCGGTCGACAAGGACGGCGAGGTGCGGGTCGAAGGCACCTATGTCGGCCGGCTCGACGGGTTTCGCTTCGTGCCCGATGCCTCGGAAGCGGACGCGATGCGCACCCTGGTCACCGCGGCCAACCGGGTCTTGCGCGGCGAGGTGACGGCGCGGGCGCGCCGGCTTGCCGGAGAGGCTGACGAGGCTTTTGCGATCGATGCGCGCGCCCGTGTGCTGTGGCGCGGCGGCCCGGTCGGCCGGCTCGTCGCCGGCGACTCGATGCTGACGCCGCGGGTCGAGGTGCGGGCCGGCGATTTTCTCGAGGGCGAGGCGCGCGAGCAGGTGCGCCAGCGCTTGCAGCTCTTTGTCAAAGGCGAGATCGAAACTCGCCTCGCGCCGTTCTTCGATGCCCAGGCGCTGCCGCTCGACAGTACCGGGCGCGGCATCGTATTCCAGCTGGTCGACACGCTCGGCTGTCTGGCGACCGAGGATGTCGCCGCTCCGCTCAAGGCGCTCGATATCCCGAGCCGGCGCGCGCTGGGCCGGCTCGGGATCCGCTTCGGCCGGGAAACCATTTATGTCGAGCCGCTGCTGGGCATCGAGGCGGTGCGTTTTCGCGCGCTGCTCTGGGCGGTCCGCCACGGCCGCGCCGTCCCGCCGCTACCCGGCGCGCGCCACCGCGGCAAGGCGATCGCGGTCGATCCGGAGCTGCCGGCCTCGTTCTACGCGGCGATCGGCCGGCGCGTGCTGGATGGGCTTGCGCTGCGCCCCGACCGGATCGAGCGGCTTGCGGCATCCGCTCGCGGCCGCGGGCGCCTCGGCCGCTTTACCGGAGATGCCGAGCTGGCGGCGATCGCCGGGGTCACCCAGGCCGAGTTGCGCCGCGTGCTGCTCGCGCTCGGCTATCGCGCGGTGATCGAAGACGGCAACGAATTCTACATCGCGCAGCCGCGTCGCCGCATCGCCCAGCAGCAGCTCCGGTCGCGCCCCAGGCCGCCGCGCGAGGGCCATCCCTTTGCCAAGCTGAAGGAGCTCAAATTCGCTTGACCGTCCTTGCCACCTTGACCGCCACTGGGCCGGAACGCGGCAAAACCCGCCTCGACCAGTGGTTATGGTTCGCCCGCTTCGCCAAAAGCCGCTCGCTCGCTGCCCGGCTATGCGCCGCGGGTACGGTTGCGATCAACGGCGCAACGGTCACGAAGCCAAATCAGACCGTGCGGGTCGGCGATGTCGTGGTGGTGACGCAAGGCAGCGTTCAACGCACGGTGCGGGTGTTGGCGCTCGGCGTCCGGCGCGGGCCGGCGGCCGAGGCGCGCGCGCTTTACGAAGAGGCTACGGCGGTGGCGCGCCTGCGCAACGCCGTACCGGATTGGGTGCCGTTGCTCGCCGAGGACGATCCGGCGGATTGGCTTTCGCCCGGGCCGAGCCTCACTTGATCAGCGCGATGGCTTCGTGGAAGCGCGGGTGCTCTGCCGTGCCGAGCCATTCGAACACCACCATCTCGGTGGTGACGATCTCGGCGCCATGGCGCTCCATGCGCCGGATCGCGGTCTCCTTGCTCTCGGCGCGACGCGAGCCGACCGCATCGCGCACGAGATAGACGCGCCGGCCGGCGTCGAGCAGGCCAAGCACGGTTTGCAGCACGCAGACATGGCTCTCGCACCCGGCAACGACGAGGTCGGGCCGGCCGGCCAGCCGCTCGACAAACCCCGCGGTGCGGCAGGCATCGAAGGTCATCTTGTGCGCGATGCCGCCGTTTGCCTGCGCAGCAAGCTCGGGGGCCTGCGCGACAAGCTCGGGCAGCGTGGCCCCGAGCCCGGCGGCATTCTGCTCGGTGAACAGGACCGGCACGCCGAACATTGCCGCCGCTTCGAGGAGGCGCCGCGCGTTGGCGACGGCCGCCGCGCCGCCCTCGATCGCCGGCATCAGCCGCGACTGGAAGTCGACGATCAGCAAGGTCGAGGTCGTGCGGTCGATCGTCAGCATTCAGACCGTGATCGTGCCTTCGAGATAGGGCAGTGCCCGTCCGGCGATCGTCACCCGATCGCCATTGAGCGTACAGGACAGGGCGCCGCCGCGGCGCGACAGCTGGCGCGCTTCGAGACGGTTCTTGCCGAGCCGCTCCGCCCAATAGGGGATCAGCGTGCAGTGCGAGGAGCCCGTCACCGGGTCTTCATCGACGCCGCGCGCCGGGGCGAAAAACCGCGACACGAAATCGATGCCGCCTGCCGCGGGGGCTGTGACGATCACCGCGAACCGATCGAGCGCGGCGAGCGCGCCAAAGTCGGGCACCAGCGCGGCGATGTCATCGGCGCTGTCGTAGACGGCGAGATAATCGCGCGCGGCAAGGAGGGCGGCGGGGCGCTGTCCGAGCGCGGCAACGAGAGGCTCGAAGATGGTGCAGGGCACCGGCGGCCGGGAAGGGAAATCGAGCGCCAGAAGCTCGCCGTCGCGCGCGACCGTCAGCGGGCCTGCCTGCTCGGTCTGGAATGTGATGCTACTGCGCTCGGGCTTGAGCCAGCGGAACACGACAAAGGCGGAGGCGAGGGTTGCATGCCCGCACAGATCGATTTCGGTCAAGGGCGTGAACCAGCGCAGGCGATAGAACTCGCCCTCGGGCACGAAAAACGCGGTTTCCGAAAGGTTGTTCTCGGCCGCGATCGCCTGCATCACGGCAGCAGGCAGCCAGGCGTCGAGCGGACACACCGCCGCCGGGTTTCCGGTGAACGGCCGGTCGGTGGTGAAGGCGTCGATCTGATAGAGCGGGATGCGCATCGCGGCCCTATTCGATCACTTCATCGGCCCGCTCCAGCACCGCCGCAGGAAGCACGAGACCCAGCGCGTCGGCGGTCTTTTGATTGATCACAAACCGGAAGCGCGTCGGCTGCTCGAAGGGCAGATCAGCCGGCTTGGCGCCCTTCAGGATGCGGTCGACGAGTTCCGCAACCCGTGCGACCGTTTCCTTGCCGTCGGGGCCGTACGACATCAGCCCGCCGTCACGCACGAGGAAATCGAACTCGTAGATCGCCGGGATGTGCTGGGCCACCGCGAACTCGAAAACGCGCTTCCGGTTCAATACCGTCAGGGAGTCGGTCACCATCAGGATGCCGTCCGGCTTCTCGCGATTCATCGCCGCGAACGCCGTATCGAAATCATCGGGCTCGCGCACCCCCAGCGGCTGCACGGCGACGCCGAGCGTCGCGGCCGCCGCCGCCGCCGCACGGTATCGCGTCGTCATCCCGAGATCGTCGGCGTTCCACAGCATCGCCACCCGTTTCAGGCCCGGCACTGCCAGCTTGAGCAATTCCAGGCGCTTCACTGAAAGCTCGGCAGCCATGTCGGACATCCCGGTGACATTGCCTCCCGGCCGACTGAGGCTGGCGGCGAGACCGGTTTCGACCGGGTCCCCGGCGGCGTTCACGACAATCGGCACGCTCGAGGAAGCGTCCTTGGCCGCGCGTGCAGCGGGATAGCCCGTGGTCACGATCACATCGACCCCGCTGTCCGCCAGTTCCTTGGCGAGCCCCGGCAGCCGCACCGGCTTTCCGTCCGCCGAGCGCATTTCAATCGCCAAGGTCCGGTCGGGCACATAGCCACGTTGCGCGAGGTTCCGGGAAACCCCATCGCGCATCGCGATCGCGCCGGGTGAGCTCGTGGTTACCAGAAAGCCGACGCGGTAAACCTTGCCCGCGCTTTGCGCGGCGGCACCGGCCGACACGAATGCGAGCCCCAGGGCGATGGACACGAAGAAGCGGGCCGGTCGCATGCGATTCCCCTCGTTGGCGGAACCCCGATCAGAGCCCCGAAGCCGATGCAGCGCAATGCGCAAATTGCGCGGCGATGGTCATCATCGCGCCAATCGACGCAACGGGGTCGAAATATTGAAAACCGGATTTACAGTCGCGACCGCAACGGGTGCGCGTGGTCGAGCGGACCGTGGCCGCGGCCGAGGCCGGGGGCGCTCATAATCGCGCGCCGGACGTACTCGCGCGCGCGCTCGACCGCGGCCTCGACCGCCAGCCCCTGGGCAAGACCGGCGGCGATCGCCGAGGCCAGGGTGCAGCCGGTGCCGTGGGTATGGCGGCTGTCGATCCGTGGGCTCTCCCAGACGCGCAGACCGGCGGCGGTCGCCAGGATGTCGTAAACCGTGCCGCCGGCCAGATGCCCGCCCTTGAGCAAAACCGCAGTGCAGCCGAGGCCCAGCAATTGCTTCGCCGCGCTCTGCATCGCGGCAAGGCTGTCGATCGTGCTCCCCAACAGGATCTCGGCTTCCGGCAGATTGGGGGTCAGCACCGCGGCGCGCGGGACGAGCAGGCGCTTCAGCGCCTCGATCGCGCCGGGCTCGATCAACGGCGCCCCGCCCTTCGCCACCATGACCGGATCGACGACGAGCGGAATCGAGGAAGCTCGCGCCACCAGCACGGACGCCACCGCCTCGATCACGCCCGCATCGTGCAGCATGCCGGTCTTGATCGCGTCGGCGCCGATATCGTCGAGCACCACCTCGATCTGAAGGCGGATGAAATCGGGCGGGATCGGCAATACGCCGAAGACGCCTAGCGTGTTTTGCGCGGTCAACGCGGTGATCGCGGTGGCGGCAAAGGCGTCGAGCATCGTCACCGTCTTGATGTCGGCCTGGATGCCGGCGCCGCCGCCCGAATCCGAACCGGCGACGATCAGGATCCGGCCCTTCATCATGAAAACCTGGGCATCATTCCGCCGCCCGGACTGCTGACCCGGCCGGCACCTCGACCACCTCGGGGCGGTGGGAGACCGCCAGGATCGCCTCGCAGATCTCGTCGACGACACTGGTCAGCAGCGCCCCGTCCTCGCCTTGCGCCATGACGCGGATGACCGGCTCGGTCCCGGAATTGCGGATCACCAGCCGTCCGCCCGTGCCGAGCCGGGCTTCAGCTTCGGCAATCGCGCGCTGCACCCGGCGCGATTCGAGCGGCCTTCCATTGCCGAAGCGGACATTGCGCAACACCTGCGGCACCGGCTCGAAGACGCGGCATACTTCGCTCGCGCGCTTTCCGGTCTCAACGATCGCGGCCAGCACCTGCAGCGCGGCGATCAAGCCGTCGCCAGTCGTCGCATAGTCGGAGAGGATGATGTGGCCGGACTGCTCGCCGCCGAGATTGCACCCAAGGCTGCGCATCTTTTCCACGACATAGCGGTCGCCAACCGCGGTCCGGTGCAGCCCGATCCCCTGCCCTGCGAGACAGCGTTCGAGGCCGAGATTGGACATGATTGTCGCAACCAGCGCGCCGCCGGCGAGATGCCCGCCGCGCGCCAGGTTCGTTGCGATCAGCGCCATCAGCTGATCGCCGTCGAGAATGACGCCGCGCTCGTCGGCCATGATCAGCCGGTCGGCGTCACCATCGAGCGCGATCCCGATATCGGCACGGCGCGCCAGCACTTCCCGGCGCATCTGCTCGGGCGCCAGCGCGCCGCATTCGCGGTTGATGTTGAGCCCGTCCGGCGCCACCGCGATCGGGAACACCTCGGCGCCGAGTTCCCAGAACACGGTCGGGGCAACCTTGTAGGCCGCGCCATGCGCGCAATCGACGACGACCCGCAATCCGTCGAGCCGCAGCCCCCTCGGAAAGCTCTGCTTGACGAACTCGATGTAGCGGCCGGCCGCGTCGTCGAGCCGTTTGGCACGGCCGAGCTCGGTGGGGTTGGCGCGCCGCTTCGGCCCCTTGCCGAGACAGGCCTCGATGTTGCCCTCGAATTCATCGGACAGCTTGTAGCCATCGGGTCCGAACAGCTTTATCCCGTTATCGGCGAACGGGTTGTGCGATGCCGAGATGACGACGCCGATATCGGCGCGCAAGCTGCGCGTCAGCATGGCGATCGCCGGGGTTGGCAACGGCCCGACCAAAACGACGTCCATCCCCATCGTGATGAAGCCGGCGGTCAGCGCCGGTTCGAGCATATAGCCCGACAGGCGGGTGTCCTTGCCGATCACGACGAGGTGCTTGTGCGTCCCGTTTTGCAAGCATTCGCCGACCGCCATCGCCACCTTCAGCGCCGTCTCCGGCGTCATCGGCTCGAGATTGGCGGTGCCGCGGATGCCATCGGTTCCGAAAAGCTTGCGCGTCATCGCGCCACCATCCCCCGATTCCCGCGTGACGACCGCCGCCGCAATCATCTCCAGGCGGCGCCGATGATCCTAGCAGATAAAGATCAGGAAATCGTCAGGTCCGGGTGCGCTGATTGCGCGGGACGCTAGCCGCCCGGTTGCGGTTCCGGCTCCAGCCCGCTCGGGCGTCCCGATGGCGGCACCGAGCTGCGCCGGCCCGGCCGCGGTTCTTCGGGCGCCGGGCCGCTGGAGGAAGTTTCGCGCACGATCCGCTCGCCCTTGATGATGTGGCGGATCTCGTCGGCCGACATCGTCTCGTATTCGAGGAGCCCCTTGGCCAGCAAGTTCAGCTCGTCGAGATGCGCGGTCAGGATCCCGCGCGCGGTGCGCTCGCCCTCGTCGACGATGCTGCGGATTTCGTCGTCGATCACCTTCGCCGTCGCATCCGAGACGTTTTTGCGCTGGGTGACCGAATGCCCGAGAAAGACCTCTTCCTCGTTCTCGCTGTAGCGCAGCGGCCCAAGCTTGTCGCTGAACCCGAACTCGGTGACCATGCGGCGCGCCAGATTGGTGGCGCGGCGGATGTCGTCGGCGGCGCCGGTGGTGACCTTGTCTTCCCCGAAGATCAGCTCCTCGGCGACGCGGCCGCCAAAGAGGCTGGTCATCATCGCCTTTATCTCCTGCTTCGACTGGCTGTATTTGTCGCGTTCGGGCAGGAACATCGTCACCCCGAGGGCGCGGCCGCGCGGGATGATCGTCACCTTGTGCAACGGCTCGTGCGCCTCGGCATAGAGCATGCACAGCGCATGCCCGGCCTCGTGATAGGCGGTGAGGGTTTTTTCCTCCTCGGTCATCACCATCGAGCGCCGCTCCGCGCCCATCA
>JBGPTQ010000023.1:0-10732 GCA_041490725.1 Allostellaceae bacterium
CACTCGTCGGCGAGGGATAGGTCATCACCTCGCGCAATTTGGCGTCGTGCTGCATGTCGTAGAGCCCGGCGATCGCGCGCACCCCGCCCGACAGCCCCTTGTGCGTCGTCACGTCGCGCACCCGTTCGCCGCCGAGCCAGACCTCGCGCTCCTGTTCCCTGAGGCCGTTGATGTATTGCTGTCCCGTGCGCGCCGGCATCACATCCTCCCTGGCCGCATTGTCGGACCGCGGCCGTCTCGGCCGCATGCGGGCGGGACGCCCGCTGTCCACCGAGCGCGGCCCGGCGATGCTAATGCGTTCGGCGGCGGAAGTTAACCGGGTTCGTTCGCCTCCGGTGACTGGCGCTGCCAGCTAACGATCACCAAGCCTTTTGCCGGATCGAGCACCTGCCGCCGGCCGGGGGTGAGGCCATGGCTCGCCAGCACTTCCTCCGGAGTCCGCTTGGGCACGTCCGGAAATACCGGTCGTCCACCGCGCAGTCGCACACCGGGCGCCCGCGACAGGTGGAAAAAATCATAACGGCCGAGGAACATCCCGAACGCCTCCGTACCGCCGATAACGCCAACGCTGCCTTCCGGCGTCCCGAGCGCAGCGAGGGCTTCTTCGAACGAGGCGCCGGCCGGGTTCCACAACAGCGCCTTGTCATTCGACGGATCGGCCGCGAGAACAGGGATCTGCCGGGTCAGGATCAATCGACGGCGCAAATGCGAATGCGGCTGCCGCTCGTCAGAGTGGCGCCCATGCACCACCACATCGACCCCGTCGAGCGCGCGTTCGAAGAAGTGCTGATCGGCCTCGAACTTGAGTGAATCCGGCATGATGCCGGCGGCATTCGCGAGCATGCCGTCCTCGGAGACGATGGCATAACCTGCGATGCGGCGAGGACGGGGCATGGGAATCAATTTGCGACCAGACCGAGATTACCAGCGGTACAAGAGACTATTTGGATTTATGGGCGAGTGGGATCGCCGCCTGCGACGACAGGAGCCAGAAGGTGAAGCTTTCCTCGATGTATAGGCGTACGCGCTCGGCATCGTGATCCAGGTAGCCGATGGCGAAATCCTGTCCGACGGTGAGCTCGAAATCCTCGCCGCGCAGCGAGAGCACGACCGCCCCGTCGAGGCCAGGCGCCCATACGATCGGGCCATCGACGAGCCGCCGGACGTGTTCGATCGCCGGATAACCCGCCCTCGTGGTCTCAGTCAGGTCGGTATAGCAGCGCTCGCTCAAGGCGACAGCATAAGGGCCGCTCACACCGGCGTCGCGGAGCTTGTTCAAGGCGACCGCCAGAGCGACCGGATAAGCCTCGCGATCGTCGCCCAGTTCCACCGTTGCTGCCGCCTGGGCCTCGCAGATGCCCTGAATGCCGGCAGCAGGATAGCCGTGGAAGACGGCATGATCTTCGGCAATGGCAATCTTGCGCGCCGCCGCGATGATCGGATCGGTATCGGGGTCTCTCGCGCCGCGATCGATGGCGTCGAGTTCGCTGCGGCGCATCTCGAACGGCACGCGCAGTTCCACCAGCGGCAGGACACGCCGCAGCCGCGCTGTAACGTCTTGCTTGGTCGGCGCTTCGATCGGCTCGCTCCGACCGGTGCCGACCGCCGCGGTCGCCCAACCCTGCGGCCCGATAAAATCAACGAGCCGGCGCGCAGCAAGCGTCGTCTTCAAGGTGCGCTTCGCCTCCTTCTCGATCTCCTGCCAACCGGCCCCGGAAATCGGCGCGAGCTCACGGAACAGATGGTTCATCGCCCAATCCCTTTGTTGCTCGCAGGCTGCCGATGGAGAGACTTCCGTGAGTTTCCGGATCGGGCGCCGCTGCCATAGCTTCAGCGCCGCCGATCTCGTGGATTGGTCCGGCGCGAAACAGGTATTTCTTGAGCTGCACATCGAGGGACGGGTCGTGCCGTCGCAGCCATTCCAGGACCATGGCCGCGTGCTCCTTTTCCTCGTCCCGGTTGTGGGCCAGGATGGCTCGGAGTTCCTCGTCGTCGGTTGCCTTGACGCGCTGGTCGTACCAGTCGATGGCCTCCAACTCCTCCATCAGCGAAACGATCGCCCGGTGGCGGTCTATCACCTCCGGTCCCAGCGTTGCCGCATCTTCATGCAGTGACTCACTGGTCATCGCCGTGCTCCGGGTGGTTGCAATAGATCATTGGAGAGGGATGTTTTGGCATCGCCTACCGCCTTGCCGATGGGTCTCCTTGAGCGAGTCCTTGATTCGCGTCGCCGCTCTCGCGATCGATCCTTATCCCTGAATACAACTCATGCCCCGACCATGAGGTCGGCGGATGAAGGCGAGTGTGCGGGACGGCAGACGGCAGCGGTAGATTCGGAAATTACCTAGACCACATGTCCGCCTGAGCACGTGTTTTCGCAGTAAATGGGGTCCAGTAAATGGGGTCAGAGTAAAATCGCCCCACCGCCCAATGCCGACAGTTACGATGGCGCAGATCACACCCTGTCCACGATAAGATCGCCGGTCATGCCGCCTCCCGCGCCCCCTCCCCCGCCCGCCGAACCCCTTGGCCACGCCCCCGGCGCACCAGGCACCGCGCCGACCTGGACGAGCAGCGCCAAGGACATGGTCGGTTGCGGGCTGGGCGCGTCGCGGCTGTGGTTCACCTTGGGCTTCGGCATCGTCAACGAGGTCTACTACCCGCGCGTCGACATCCCGCAGATCCGCGACCTCGGCTTTATCGTCGCCGGCCCCGAGGGGTTCTGGTCGGAAGTCAAGCGCAACCAGAATTATACGCTCAAGCTGTTGGCGCCCGGCGTGCCGGCGGTCGAGATCGTGCATCAGCACGCGCGCTATACGCTGCGCCTGCGCATCACGCCGGACCCGCGGCGCGACGTCCTGGTCATCGAATGCCGGCTCGAGCCTGCCCCGGCGGAGGCCGGGGGCGAGGGCGAGCTCAGCCTCTACGTGCTGGTCGCGCCGCATCTCGGCGCCACCGGCTACGACAACATCGCCGCGATCGAGCGGTATAGCGCGCGCCGCGTGCTGTGGGCCGCGCAGGGCCCGTTCGGCATGGCCTTGGCCGCGGTCGACGGGCACCAGCGCGACGCCTTCGCCCGGGCCAGCGCCGGTTATGTCGGTGAGAGCGACGGCTGGCAGGATTTCGCGAAGAACGGCGCGATGACCTGGCAATACCAGACGGCCGGGCCGGGCAATGTCGCGCTGATCGGTGAATTGCCGCGGCGCGCGGTGTTGGCGCTCGGCTTTGGCAGCAGCGCCGAGTCGGCGGCGACCCTGGCGATATCGAGCCTCATCCAGCCGTTCGACAATGTGTTGCAGCAGCAGATCTCCGACTGGGAGGGCTGGCATTCGCGCTGTGCCGAGCGCGGCGCGGCGCCGCTCGACCTGCCCGACGCGATCCGCGAGCAGATGGTCGTCTCGTCGATCGTGCTGCGGGCGCATCTCGACAAGACCTATCCGGGAGCGATGGTCGCCAGCCTCAGCGTGCCGTGGGGCGACACCGGCAACGAGCGCGGCGGGTATCATCTCGTCTGGCCGCGCGATCTGGTCGAATGCGCCGGCGCGCTGTTGGCGCTCGGCGCCGAGCCCGAGGCGCGCGACACGCTGCGCTATCTGATCGCGACGCAAAACCAGGACGGCCACTGGAACCAGAACCAGTGGCTCGGCGGCGCCGAGTACTGGCAGGGGATACAGCTCGACGAGGCGGCGTTTCCGGTGCTGCTCGCCGCCGCGCTCGAGGGACGCGATGCGCTGCGCGGCATCGCGGTCGAGGACATGGTGCGCCGGGCGCTGGGCTACATCGCGCGAACCGGGCCGTCGACGGCGCAGGACCGTTGGGAGGAGAACGAGGGGATCAACCCGTTCACCTCGGCGGTGACGATAGCGGCACTGGTCGCGGGCGCCGCATTGCTGCCGATGCCCGAACAGGATTGGGCACTGGCGCTCGCCGATTTCTGGAATGCGCAGATCGAAACGTGGACGACGGTCAGCGGCACCGCGCTGGCGCGGCAATACGAAATCCCCGGCTATTACCTGCGGGTGGCGCCGTCGAACATCCTCGCTGAAGCCGGCGCCGGCACCGCGATCGTGCCGATCCGCAACCGCCGCGGCGCAGCCGGGCTGCCGGGCGACGAGCAGATCGGCACCGAATTCCTGCAACTGGTGCGCTTTGGCCTGCGCGCCGCCGACGACCCGTTAATCCAGGGATCGCTGCGCCTGGCCGACGCGCTGTTACGCAGCGACACTCCGAACGGCCCGGTGTGGCACCGCTATCGCGGCGACGGCTATGGCGAGCACGCGGACGGCACGGCCTATGACGGCACCGGCATCGGCCGGGGCTGGCCGCTATTGACCGGCGAGCGCGGCCATTACGAGTTGTGCGCCGGCAACGACCCGCTGCCCTATCTGGCCGCGATGGCGGCGATGGCGAGCCCGGGCGGGATGATCCCGGAACAGGTGTGGGATTGCGAGCCGATCCCGGCGCGCCGGCTCTATCCCGGACGGGCGAGCGGCTCGGCGATGCCGCTGGCCTGGGCCCATGCCGAATTCGTCAAGCTCCTGGTGTCGCGGCAAATCGGCCATCCGTTCGACCGGCCGCGCGCGGTCTGGCAGCGCTATCGCGGGCAGCGGGCCAGGGCGCCGAAGGCGTTTTGGTGGCCGCACGCGCCGATCGGCGGGTTTGCCGCCGGCACGCGGCTGGCGATCGCCTTGCCCTTGCCGGCGATCGTGCATTGGGGCCGCGATGGCTGGCAGATGGTCGAGGACACGCCGACGGTCGACACCGGCCTCGGCTTCCATGCCGCGGTGCTGGCGACTGCGGCGCTGACCCCCGGCAGCCGGGTCGAGTTCACCTGGCGCTCTCAGGATAATGGCGAATGGGCCGGAAGGGACATCGCCGTGCGCGTTCTCGCCGCCGAGCCAGGCGGCCCGATCGGCGCGATCAACCCTGGCGACCCGGGGCATTGATCCGCTGAGTCTGGATGCCAATGTACGGTAGAGCACACTCTTAAAGGACAAGGGTGAATGGCAACCGATGGCGGCAAGATGGCGGCCGCCACGGTCGCCGCAGCGCCTCCTCCAACCTGCCCAAAGCTCAGGCGAGATTCGGCCGCCATTCAGGATCTGCGGTAGCATCAAGGTAGCTTCGATATGCCGGTTATTGTGCTTAAAGTCACGAACCCGCCGTCCGATACCGCCCGCCACCAGACGCCCCAATCGGTCAGACCGCTGTTCCGCGGCAACGGCGATGCCGATTACGTGTGCGGCCATTGCGCCGCGGTGATTGCGGCGGGCATGGGGCCGACCCAGCATTTCATGATCGACACGACGATTTGCTCCACCTGCGGCGCGGAAAACGAGTTCCCGCCGGAATTGCGCGCATAAATGCGATTATAGTATCAGGGTGCGGTTTTACGCTCGCTTGTGAACCAGCACAATATTCATGCTCACCGGAATTCCTATAATTCAATGAGATGACGCGAAGTTAGCATGGAGTGAAGGAGGAAGCCAAATGCCGACAATACGGAAGAGCGCCTTCTCTTTGACTGCTGCAGAGCAGAATCTCTATATCAGCGTCATCACCCAATTGAATACCGGGCCCACCCCGACCGCGTATGCTCAATTCGTGGCGTTCCACCGCGACATGAACCATCGCATGCACAGCGGGATGGGGGCGATGGGACAAATCGGCAAGCAGCGCTTCCTGTCGTGGCACCGGGATTTTCTCCTCAAGCTGGAACAGCAGATGCAGGCGATCAACCCCGCTTCCTTCATTCCTTACTGGCGCTGGAGCAGCAATCGGAGGGTTCCGCCGTGGCTGACCGGTGTTTTGCCCACCGTCGTGCTACCGGCCGCCGGCGATATGCCGGCGGTGACCGTCCAGGTTACCCGCACTGCGCACAGCCCAGCCGGCTTGCCGACGGCAGCGCAGGTCGCCAGCCTCGATGCCAATACAGGATTGGGCTACACGCAATTCACCTCGATCCTGGAGGGCTTTCACAACACCGTTCATGGTTGGGTCGGGGGTACGATGAACGACATCACGGTTTCCCCGTCCGATCCGATTTTCTGGATGCATCATGGGGAGATCGACCGCATCTGGAGTGCCTGGCAGGCGAACCCGGCGAATGCAGGTAAAGCTCCGACCCTCGCCGGCGCCGATGCGGTGATGGATCCTTGGCCGGAAACGGCAACGCAGCTCCGCTCGATTGGCGCGTTGGAATATTCCTACGCATAAGAAACACCAAGGGTGCCGGCCGTTTCCATACCGTAATTCGACGCGTCCGGTTGGTTCAGCCGCCACCCGCGACGGCCTCCTGCGCCAGCCGGTTGTCGACGCATTCGGCTGACGGCACCGCCCGCTTGAGAAAGCCGCTGCCGAGGAGCGCGCGGCGCAGCCGGTCGAAGCCGTCCTCGGGCAGCACCGGGTCGCTGCCCCACACGCCCTGCCCCTGGTAGCGCGCCAGGGCGCGCGTCAGCACGCCGCGATCGAGCGCCGGGAAGTAGCCGGCGATCGCCGCGGCGAGCGCTTCCGGCGGTTGAGTGGCGACCCAGCGCTGAGTCTTATAAATCGCCCGGACCATACGGCGGAACGGCTCGGGGTCGGAAGCGAGGCGGTCGCGATGCGTCACGAACACGGTATAGCTGGTGCGGCCGCGCGCGCTCGCCCGGTACCAGACATGCCCTCCGCCACCGACCGCCTCCTCGACAAACGGCTCGAACAGCTGCGCCACATCGAGGCTGCCGTCGTGGAGCGCGGCGACGTTCTCGGCCATGCTGCGGCCGATGATCCGGTCGAGGCGGGCGGGATCGATGCCGGCCTGGCGCAAATCCTCTTCAAGGCAGAGCCACGGGGTCGGCACCTCGCTGGTGCTGGCAAAGCGCAACCCGGCGAGGTCGGCGAGGCGAAAATCCGCATTGGGCCGGGCGCCGACCAGCGAAAACGGGTCGCGGCACACCACCTCGGCAAAGGCGACGAGCGGCGAATTGGGGTTGTCGTCATGATGCTTCATCAGCCGGATCGGGCCCATCCACAGCACATCGACCTCCCCCGCTGCGAGCGCCGCTTCGGCGCGGCCTGGCCCCGGCGAGGGTAACAGCTCGACATCGAGCCCCTCATCGGCATAGGCGCCCAACGCATGCGCGGCGTAGAACGGCGCGTACAGCACGAAGCGGTAGTTCTCGTAGAGGCGCAGGCGGATCGGAGCGGGCATGAGGTGTCCTCGCGATGGAAAAAACACTTTACCGCAAAGGGCGCGAAGGTTGCGCAAAGGACGCGATGGGTTGGAAGCCTGACCGAAAATGATTCGGGTTGCTTTCAAAGGTTATCCGTCATTCCCGCGCAAGCGGGAATCCAGGGGCGCTAGGTTCCGTCGCTTGCCCTGGGCCCCCGCTTTCGCGGGGGCGACGGTGACCCGGTGGAATGGCCTACATCATTTCGAATCAGACAGACGCCTTCGCGTCCTTTGCGAGTCCATGGCGACCTTTGCGGTAAAGCGTTAGTTTTCGCACCAGGTCCTATCGATGGAGCAAGCCATGACCGAAGCCGCCGTCGCGCCGAATTGCCTTGCCGGAATCCGCGTCCTCGACCTGACGCAATTCGAGGCCGGCCCGACCTGCACCGAGGTCTTGGCCCAGCTCGGCGCCGAGGTCGTCAAGGTCGAGAACCCGAGGGGCGGCGAGCCCGGCCGCATCCTCGGCAGCGGCCCCAAGCCCGGCGCCGACGCCTATTATTTCATGATCTACAACGCCAACAAGAAATCGGTCACGGTCAATCTGAAATCGCCGCGCGGCCTCGCGCTCGTCAAGGAGATGGCGGCGCAGGCCGATGTCTTCATCGAGAACATGGCGCCCGGCACGATCGAGAAGCTGGGCCTCGGCTGGGAGACACTGCACGCCCTCAACCCGCGCCTGATCTATGCCCAGGTCAAGGGCTTCGGCGAGGGCAGCCCCTACGAGAAGAACCTCGCCTTCGACATGATCGCGCAGGCCGCCGGCGGCACGATGGCGATCACCGGGCAGCGCGACGGGCCGCCCTGCAAGCCGGGTCCGTCCCTGGGCGACACCGGCACCGGCATGCTGATGACAATCGCGATCCTGGGCGCGCTTTACCAGCGCCACACGACCGGCACCGGGCGGCATCTGCAGGTCGCGATGCAGGACGCCCAGCTAAACTACATCCGCGGCTCGTTCATGATGCACGCGCGCACCGGCGAGCCGCCAAAGCGCAACGGCGCCAAGAGCGCGTTCGGCGGCCCGCCGCCGGCCGACATCTACCCGTGCAAGCCGGGCGGCCCGAACGATTGGGCCTATGTCTTCTGCAGCCACAACAACCCCGAGCATTGGCGCCGCCTCGCCGCCGTCATCGGCCGCCCGGAGCTGGCCGACGACCCGGAATACGTCGACCACGCCAACCGCGCTAAGCACGCGGCCGAGGTCGATGCGATGATCGCGGCGTGGACGCGAACCCACACCAAGCACGAGGTGATGCGCATCATCGGCGAAGCTGGAGTGCCGTGCGGCGCGGTGCTCGACACCGGCGACCTCCTGGCCGAGCCGACCTTCCAGACGCGCGGCATCATCCAGACCCAGCACCACCCGGACGGCGAGCTGCGCATGCCGACCTTCCCGGTGCGCTTCGACGGCAAGCCGCCAAAGATCGAGCCCTCGCCGCTGCTCGGCGAACATACGACGCAAGTGTTCGGCGACTGGCTCGGGATGAGCGAGCGCGATGTTTCCGGGCTGAAGGAAGACGGGGTGATCTGAAAGTCTAACCCAAAATTAGCGTCACCCCCGCGCAAGCGGGGGTCCAGGGCAACCGGTGAAATCCTTGCCCGTCCCCTGGATTCCCGCTTTCGCGGGAATGACGAGAAAGAAAAGGGGGCGTCGATGGTCGATCGCAGACGGGTTCTCCAGCACCTTACCGGCGCCGGCGTCCTTGCCGCGTCGGGGGTGTGGCCGCGTGGCGGCGCGGCGCAGCAACGCCCCGCCTTGACCTCCGGCTTGCCGGACGGGGTCTACGACACCGCGATCCTCGATGCGCTTCCGGGCAAGAAGCCGCTGATAAAACTCAGCTATCGCCCGCCAAATTATGAGACCCCGGTGTCCTATTTTGCCGACGCGATCACGCCCAACGATGCCTTCTTCGTGCGTTACCATCTCGCCGACATCCCGGCCGAGATCGACCCAAAGGGCTGGCGCCTGCAAATCGGCGGCGAGGGCGCGGCAAGCCCGCTGCAATTGACGCTCGCCGATCTGGAGAGCGGTTTCGAGCAGGTCGAGCTTACCGCCGTTTGCCAATGCGCCGGCAACCGCCGCGGCCTGTCAACGCCGCACGTCGCGGGGGTCGAGTGGGGGCTCGGCGCGATGGGCAACGCGGTGTGGCGAGGTGTCCGGGTCAAGGATTTGCTCGCCAAGGCCGGGCTCAAGAAGGAGGCGATCGAGATCGTCGCCAACGGCGCCGACGGGCCGGTGCTCGACAAAACCCCGGATTTCGTCAAGAGCATTCCCGTCTGGAAGGCGATCGACGAGAACACGATCATCGCCCACCGGATGAACGGGCAGCAATTGCCGCATTTCAACGGGTTTCCGGTGCGCCTCATCGTCCCCGGCTGGACCGGCACCTATTGGATGAAGCACCTCGTCTCGCTCGAGGCGGTGACCAAGCCGTTCGGCGGCTTCTGGATGAAGAGCGCCTATCGCATTCCGAGCGGCAAGTTTCCGGTGGTGCAGCATTTCGCAAGCCAGATGACCGAGGCCAACGAGCCGATCACCGAGATGGTGGTGAACTCGCTGATCGCCTCGCCCGCCGACAATCAACAGATCAGGCGCGGCACATCGGTCGAGCTGCGCGGAGTCGCCTGGGATGGCGGTTACGGCATCCGCCGGGTCGAGGTATCGCTCGACGGCGGCGCGTCGTGGCACAGCGCCACGCTTGGCCCCGATCTCGGCCGGTTTGCGTTTCGCGGCTGGAGCCATCGGTTCACGCCGCAGGCGGCGGGCAAGCAGGTCATCCTGGCCAAGGCGAGCAATGCGATCGGCCAGACCCAGGCCGAGAGCCTGATTTTCAACCCGGCGGGCTATCACAACAATGTGGTGCGCCCGCTGACCCTGGTCGTCGCGTGAGCGGAGCAACCGTGATGCGCAGCTTGTGTGCGGCGATCGCCCTGTTCGCGCTCACCGGCGCCGGCGCCTACGGCGACGAGCAGCCGGTCGCGCTCAATGCCGCGCCGGGACATGATGCGGTCGAGAACAATTGCGCCGCCTGCCACAGCCTCGACTATGTGCGCACCAACGCCAAGTTCCTCGACCGGAAAACCTGGCAGGCCGAGTTCGACAAGATGACCAAGGTGTTCGGCGCCGACATCGCGCCGCAGGACGCCGCCACCATCGTCGACTATCTGACCAAGAACTATGGCACCGGCGGGTAGCGGCGAAGGAACGCAGCTCCGTGGACGCCGGGGATATCGCTCCCCCACACTGCGGGAGAGGGCCTTATACCCCAGTCATTTTGCGCTGAGTCATCTCGCGGGCACGGGCACCGTTAGCTTCCCAGGCACTCCATTGCATCAAGATTCGCATTCCCGGCGAAAGCCGGGACCCATTCATCAACAACTCGATCGGCGGAACGGTGGGTCCCGGCTTTCGCCGGGAATGCGGTTTTGGCTATTTTCCGAACCGGGCAGCGAGCGCCAGATTCTCTGCCTTGCCGGCGGCGATGTTGATGCCGATGACGGCCCAACCACGATCCTGCC
>JBGPTQ010000024.1:0-10492 GCA_041490725.1 Allostellaceae bacterium
AAGGCTCGACCATCCTCCAGACCAAGACGATCCGGCGAGCGAGCGCAATAACCGCTGAACTTGGAGACGGCATGAACGTAGGATCGTTCGTCGCCGGCGACAGATTGCGGACCTCATGTCCTCGATCATGCGGCGGCGCAGTGGGCTCATCTCGGCCATCGCGGGCTCCTGTCTTGAGGGTTGGGCGTCGACACCCACAATCCTCTCAGACCGGACACCTTCCTCTATCCGCTTACCCCACTCCCGCGACAGCGGGTTCGTTTAATCGGCACCCGCTTATCTAGGCTAGCGCAGCGCCGGAAACACATGGTTGCCGTCGGGGCCGAGCGGCAGCGATTCGACGCGCGCCGCCTCGGCCGGAAGTAACGGCCGATAGAGGTGCGGGAACAGCGCGCCGTCGCGCGCCTTCTCCCAGCGCAGCCGCGTCCCGAGGCGCGCCGCCTCGACCATGACGAGGACGAGGCCGGCCTGCCCGGCGCGGTGCCGCCGCGCGCTCTCGGCGATCTGGGTTGCGGTCGAGAAGTGGATGAAGCCGTCGCGCCGATCGTCGGCCGTTCCAAGGTACTCGCCCGCGGCGACGGCCTCGGTCCATGCCTCGGCCGGGCACATGTGATAGATCATTGCGGTCATGCGATCAGCGTACCGCAACCGGCCCGGCAAGCGAAGCGACCAGGTGGGAAGCCGGTGTCGGGCGTGAGCCTTGCCGCTCCATCGCAGAATCGCGTTCTGGTGCCGCGCGCCCCGGCGCTGGTCGCCGGTTTCCGCGAGATCCTCTGGCTGTCGCCGGAGGGCGAGATCGAGGCGCTCGCGCCCTCCGAGGCGCGCGCCCGGCTGGAGGGCGAGAGCGCGATGGTGTGCCATGCCCGCGCGGTGGCGCGGCGCCTCGACATCGCCGGGTTCGCCGCGCTCGACCTCCTGGAATTGTTCGCCTTTGTCCGGCCGGCGCAATTCTGCGTGCCGACGCCGCGCGGGCTCTGCGCCGCGCTCGGCCTCGCGCCGCCGGGCACCATGGCCGAGGCGTGCGTCGCGCTCGCTACCGCCGCGCGCGCCTTGCTGCAGCAGCTTCAGGGTGAAACCGAGCCCGATATCCGCGCGATCGCCGAGGCGGCCGACCGTGCCGGCTGGGCCTGGGGTCCGGCGGTGCTCGCCGCCTTGCCGCCGAGTGAGCCCGGGGCATTGCGCCGCGCCCCCGGGTTGCGCGTGTGGCAGAGCCTGGGCGAGTGGCAGGAGCGGCCACCCCCGCCGATGCCCGGCAACGCGCCGGTCTCGGCCGAGGATGCGCGCCAGCGCCTCGCGGCGCTGCTCGGGGAAGGCGCCGAGGCGCGGCCACAACAGGCCGATTACGCCGCCGCGGTCGCCGCCGCTTTCGCGCCGCGCGACCGGCCTGACGTGCCGCACGCGGTCTTGGCAGAGGCCGGCACCGGGGTCGGCAAGACGCTCGGCTATATCGCGCCGGCGAGCCTGTGGGCCGAGAAGAACCAGGGCGCGGTGTGGATCTCGACCTTTACCCGCAACCTGCAAAGCCAGATCGCCGGCGAGTTGGACCGGCTCTATCCCGATCCGGCGCAGAAGCGCCGCCGCGTTGTCGTCCGCAAGGGCCGCGAGAATTTCCTCTGCCTGTTGAATTACGAGGATGCGGTGCGCGCGGCAACCGCGCGGGGAGCGCAATCGGTGGCGCCGCTCGCCTTGATCGCCCGCTGGATCGGCGCCACCGCGGCGGGCGACCTCGTTGGCGGCGATTTCCCGGGCTGGCTCGCCGAGCTGATCGGGCGCGGCCGGGTCAATGCGCTGGCCGACCGGCGCGGCGAGTGCATCCATTCGGCCTGCCCGCATTTCCGGCGCTGCTTCGTCGAGAAGAACGTGCGCGCGGCGCGCCACGCCCGCCTCGTCGTCGCCAACCATGCGCTGGTCATGGCGCAAGCCGCATTGGGCGGGCTCGACGATTCCAGCGTGCCGACCCGCTATATCTTCGACGAGGGACATCATCTGCTCGAAGCCGCCGATTCCGCCTTCTCGGTGCGCCTTTCCGGTCAGGAAGGGCGCGAGCTGCGGCGCTGGATCCTCGGCGCCGAAGCCGGCCGTTCGCGCGCCCGCGGCTTGCAGCGCCGCGTCGGCGACCTGGTCGAGGCGGACGACGAAGCCGGCCCGGCGCTGATCGAGGCGCTGGTTGCCGCCCGCATCCTGCCGGCCGACGGCTGGCACCAGCGCGTCGCCGAGGGGCGCGGCCTCCCCGGGTTCGAGGGCTTTCTCGCGCTGGTGCGCCGCCAGGTGCTGGCGCGCGCGGCGAATGGCGATCAGGGCTACGGCATCGAGGCCGAGGCGCGCCCGCCGATCGACGGCCTCGTCGAGGCCGCCGGACGGCTCGCCGCCGGGCTCGACCGACTCGCCGCGGCGTTGCGCCGCCTCTCGGCGTCGTTGCGCCATCAGCTCGAGGACCCCGAGAACCCGCCCGAGCCCGGTCTGCGCCAGCGCCTCGACGCGACGATCCGCGGGCTCGACCGTCGCGCCGATATGCAGCTCGCCGCCTGGAGCGCGCTGTTGCGCGATCTGGGCGAACCGCCCCGCCCAGAAACGGTCGAGTGGCTCGCGCTCGACCGCGCCGAGGGCCACGACACCGATGTTGCGGTCAACCGCAACTGGGTCGACCCCGGCATCCCGTTTGTCGAAGCGGTCGCGCGGCCGGCGCATGGCATCGTCGTGACCTCGGCGACCCTGACCGATGGCGAGGCCGATCCGGCCCCGGGGCTTGACCCGGGAAGCGCCTGGAGCGCCGCGGAAGCCGCCACCGGGCTGCGCCACCTGAGGGAAAGCCCTCGCGCCGCCCGCATCGCCTCGCCCTTCGACTATCCGGCGCAGACCCGCATCTTCATCGTCACCGATATCCCGCGCGACGATATCGGCCAGGTCGCCGCCGCCTTCGCGGCACTGATGAGCGCGGCCAAGGGCGGCGCGCTCGGCCTCTTCACCGCGATCGCCCGGCTGCGCGCGGTGCATGAGCGGATCGCCCCGGCGCTCGAAGCGCAGGGGCTCTTACTGCTCGCCCAGCATGTCGACGCGATGTCGACGGCGACCTTGGTCGACATCTTCCGCGCCGAGGAGGATTCCTGCCTCTTGGGCAGCGATGCGGTGCGCGACGGGGTCGATGTGCCGGGGCGCTCGCTGCGCCTGATTGTGTTCGACCGGGTGCCGTGGCCGCGCCCCGACATCCTGCATCGCGCGCGAAAGCCGGTATTCGGCGGCGCGCAATACGACGACCGCATCGCCCGGTTGCGGCTGCGCCAGGCCTATGGCCGCCTCGTCCGCCGGGCCGACGATCGCGGCGTCTTCGCGATCCTCGACCGCGCCTTGCCGTCGCGGCTCTTGTCGGCCTTCCCCGCCGGGGTGCCGGTGATCCGAGCGCCGCTGGTCGAGGTGGCCGAAGCGACCGCTTCCTTCCTTGCAATGCCGGGTTGACAGGGGCGGCGGGGTTTGGTCTGTGCGGCGCAGCATGCGAGGGACCGCATCGCGAGAAAGGAGCGGCAATGCTCGACCCCCACGGCGCGCTGATCTACACGATGGTGATCGTCTCGGCGGCGGATCGCGACATGACCGATGCCGAGCTGGCGATGATCGGCGCCATCGTCGGGCATCTGCCGGCCTTCCGCGGGTTCGAACGAGAGCAGCTGCCCAGCGTGCTCGAGGCCTGCACCGGGCTATTGAACCGCGAGGACGGGCTCGAAGAAGCCTTCGCGGCGATCAAGGCGGCATTGCCGGCCAATCTGCGCGAGACCGCCTATGCGATCGCCTGCGATGTCGCCGCGGCGGATGGCGAGGCGAGCCAGGAGGAATTGCGGGTGCTCGAAATGATGCGCCACCGCCTCAACATCGACCGGCTCATTGCCGCTGGCATCGAGCGCGGCGCCCGCGCCAGGTTTCAGAGGCTGTAAAACAGCGGACCGCGGGCCTCTGGCCCGCAGGCGGGCGGGACGCCCGCGGTCCCGATTACGACTCCTCGCCCACACTCCCTATCGGCGGCAGCGCCTGCCGGATCTTGTCCTGCACCTCGGGCGGCTGGCATTCGAGCGCGTCGCACAGGCGCCGCATCTGGCGGCGCAGGCCGTAGACCTGATCGAGCAGCCCGAGCACCAGCGCCAGCGCCTCGTCATCGACGGCAAATTCGCGCCTGATCTCGAGGATCAGTTCGACGCGGGCGACGTCGACCTCATGGAACAGCCATCGCCCGTCTTCGTCCTCGGGCAGGATCCAGCGGTTCTCGATCCAGCGCGCGAGTTCGGCGCTGTCGAGCTCGGCGAAGCGCCCGATCAGCTCGTCGCGGCCGATCAAGGGGTTGTCCCTTGGGCGGCCTGATCGGTCGTGTCGCAGTCAAGCCCCGGGCCCATCGCGCGGCGCGGCTCGGTCGGGTGGGTCTTTGCCCACTCTTCGAGGAATTTCGCCAGCTCAGGATCGCCGCTCGCGCCGATCACCACCTTCAGCGTGACATACTGGTCGCCGGTCGTTTCCCCGGTCGTCTGGGGGCCGCGCCGCTTACGGTGAATGCCCTTGCCGCGCAGCCGCAGCCGCGTGCCGCTATCGGAACCCTGGGGGATCGTCATCGTCACCGGCCCGCTCACCGTCGGCACCCTCACCCGCGCCCCGAGCACCGCCTCAGAGAGGCTGACCGGCAGCTCGACATGGATGTCGTCGCCCTCGCGGCGGAAGAACGGGTGCGGCGCGACATGCACCTCGATCAGCGCATCGCCCGGCGGGCCGCCGCCAAAGCCGAGCCCGCCCTTGCCCTTGAGGCGCAGCACCTGATCTTGTTCGATGCCCGGCGGGACCGTCACGTCGAGCCATTCCGCGGGTGACAGCGCGAGGCGCTGTTTGCCGCCGGTCGCGGCAAGGGCGAAATCGATCGTCAGGGTGAACTGGCGGTCGGGACCGGGCATCTTGAACCCCTCGCCGGCCCTGCCGGCACCCCTGGTTCCCCTGGCGCCGCCGCGCCCGAACATCGCGAACAGATCATCGAGATCGCCGACATCCATCTCCCCTTGCGGCTGGTACTTCCAGCCCTGCGCGCCTTCGGCATGCGGACGGTAGGAGTAGCGCGGCCGTTCGGCGCCGCTCTCGTCGATTTCGCCGCGATCGTAGCGCGCCCGTTTCCCGGGATCGGACAAGATGTCATTGGCCGCCGTCACCGCCTTGAAGCGCGCCTCGGCTGCGGGCTTGCCCGGGTTGAGGTCAGGATGGAACTCCTTGGCGAGCTTGCGGTAGGCCTTGCGGATTTCCGCGGGGCTGGCGCCTGGTTTGACGCCGAGCACCTCGTAAGGGGTTTGTGTCGCCATTTCGAGCCGAATGAGGCGATCAGCGCTGGCGCGGGCGTTGCCGCTGCGCCGACGGGCCTGCCGGGTCGACGTGCACCGCGACTTTCCGTTCAGCCCCGCGGCGATCGACGGTCAGCTCGACCTCCTCGCCGATGCGCGTCAGGCCGATCATGTTACGCAGCTGGGTGCCGCTGCGTACCGCGACGCCATTGACCGCGACGACCAGATCGCCGCTGTGCAGACCGGCCCGCTCGGCCGGCGAGGCGGCGTCGACGCGGGCAATGACCGCGCCCGTGGTGTGCGCGGTGTTCATGGCCTGCGCGAGATCCGGGGTCAGATCCTGGATCGCCACGCCGATGCGGCCGCGCTTCACCTCGCCATAGCGAATGATCTGCTCCATGACACTGCGCGCCATGTTGATCGGCACGGCGAAGCCGATCCCGATATTGCCGCCGCCCGGCGCCAGGATGGCGGTGTTGATGCCGACGCATTCGCCCTGCAGGTTGACGAGCGGACCGCCCGAATTACCGGGATTGATCGACGCATCGGTCTGGATGAAGTCCTCATAACCCTCGATGCCGAGGCCGCTGCGGCCGAGCGCGCTGACAATGCCCGAGGTCACGGTCTGGCCGAGACCAAAGGGATTGCCGATAGCAAGGACGAAGTCGCCGACCTGCAGGCGGTCGGAATCGCCCATCGGCACGGCGGTCAGATTGCCGGCTGCGATCTGCAACACGGCAACGTCGGTATCGCCGTCGCGCCCGATCAGCTTGGCCGGGAAGCGCCGGTTGTCCTTGGTGGTGACCTCGATCCGGGTGGCGTTTTCGGCGACATGGCCATTGGTCAAGACATAACCCCGCGCGGCGTCGACGATGACGCCGGACCCGCTCGCCTGGGTCTCGCGCTCCTCGCCCTGCTGGTTTTGCGGCAGGTTGAAAAAGCGGCGGAAGAACGGGTCCTGCAACAGCGGGTTCTGTTCCTTGACCCGGCCGCGCACCGCGATGTTGACGACCCCGGGAGTGATCCGGCTGAGCATCGGCGCCAGGCTCGGCACCAGACCACCCACCGCCGGGATCGGCGCAGCGGCCAGAGCCGGTTGCGGCTCGGGCGCGATGGCAGCGACGGCGCCGATCAACAGGAGCGCTGACAACATCCGATTCATCGCGGAGAAGACCTTGCGGATGGTGTGGAGCCCCGTCGGCAAAACGACGCTTGATATGAACAGTTTCGTCACGGCCATAATTTAAACCGCAGCGCGGTGCCTTCAAGGAGCGCCGATCGAGCCCCCTGGGCCCCCTTCCCGCCGCTGCGGCCGGCAGCACTGCTCACCGGTGGCTGCTAACAGGCTGTTTTCCCTCGCGCTTCTCTATTGCCCTGGAGCGCTGATGGCGCCATGCTCGTGTTCCACGGAAAGGATTAATCGAGAGGCGCAGACGTGACCGCTTATGAGCTGCAAGTCAGGGGGTATCGGCTCACCACGGCAGAGATCATCTACCGGCTGCCGGACCATCCCGCCCTGCTCCAGAGCTTCATCTGGCAGAAATTCGACCTCGCGCCCGACTTTCCCGAGCTGCGCAAGTTCCTCGAATTCTGGCGCCACAACATCGAGGGCAAGCTGCATTCGGTCAACGTCAAGCAAAGCAGCCGCCCCGCCGCCAACCGCTTCCGTCACGTCAAGCACTCCCTGACGCTGCATTGACCCAGCCGGCGAACCGACCGTAGTCAATTCACGGCCAGTTCTGCGCCGAGTGATAAATGCGGACGATTTCGACCGCGTCGGTCTTAACCCGATACACCACGATATAGGGAAGCGGCGCCAAGACGAGTTCGCGCGTGCCGGCAATGCGACCGCTGCGCCCGCGGTTAGGAAAACTCTCCAAACTGGCGCAGCTATTATAGAGCCTGACGGCCACCTGCCGCGCCGCCTGCGGGTTGTCGCGGCGGATTCGATTTACGATATGCTCAAGATCCTCGGCCGCCTCTGGAGACCAGCGTATCTCCATTAAGATTCTAGGAGCCGGTCAACCCGTCTGCCGACCTCGGCATGCGTGAGGAACTCGCCCCGGTCCAGCGAGGCCAAGCCTTTGATAACCGCATCGACAAAACGCGAATCGTCTTCGAGATACCGCGCTAGTGCCTCTTGCACGAGGTCATTGGTGCGGCGGCCTTGGCGCGTGGCGAGTTCGGCGAGCCTGGCTGCCTGTTCGGGTGTCAGGATGATTTCCATGAAACGCAAGCTAGTCGCGCGGTCTCCAAAGTCAACCTCACCGGCATGAAAAGCTCGACGAGCGCGGTTCCCTCCGGCATTGCAGGGACATCCGTTAGCGCCGGCTCGTGCAACGGCGACCTGCGGCCGATCGCGCTGTGGCTGTTGTTCTGCTGCGGCATGATCTTCGTCATGGTGGTGATCGGCGGGATCACCCGGCTGACCGTGTCCGGCCTGTCGATCACCGAATGGCAGCCGGTGATTGGCCTCCTCCCGCCGCTCTCGCATGCCGCCTGGGCCGCCGAGTTCGAAAAATACCGGCATATCCCGCAATACCGGCTCAGCAGTTACGGCATGAGCCTCGACCAGTTCAAAACTATCTATCTGTGGGAATATGTTCACCGCCTGTGGGGGCGGCTGATCGGCTTTGCGTACGCGCTGCCGTTTGTCTATTTCCTCCTACGCCGACAGGTGCCGCGCCGCCTGCTTGTGCCGCTTGCCGGCATTCTGCTGCTCGGCGCCGCACAGGGCGCGCTCGGCTGGTACATGGTCGAAAGCGGCCTCGTCGAGCGGGTCGAGGTCAGCCAATACCGGCTGGTCGCCCATCTCGCCCTGGCGCTGTTGATCTATGCGACGACGCTATGGATCGCGCTCGGCTTGCTTGAAAGCCCCTCTCCGCCCTTTAGTGGGGAGAGGGAGGGGCCCATCGCGCAGCGATGGGAGGGTGAGGTGGGTATCGGCGAGCGCTCTGGAATCCCCCACCTCACCCCAACCCTCTCCGCCCCCGAGGGCGGAGAGGGAGAAGTCAGCGGCCCCGGCCCCGGCCCCGGCTGGCGCCGGGCGGCGGAGGGAATAATCGGCTTGGTCGCGCTGACGATCCTTGCCGGCGGCTTTGTCGCCGGGCTCCATGCCGGTCTGACCTACAACAGTTTTCCGCTGATGGACGGGAGCTTCGTGCCGGCGGGGTACGCGCAGCTGCAGCCGTTCGTCCGCAACTGGTTCGAGAACATTGCGGCGGTGCAGTTCGACCATCGGCTGCTGGCTATGGCGACGTCAGTTGCGGTGCTGCTGTTGTGGCTGGCGGGCAGGCGCGCAGCACTGCCGCACCCGGGGCGCCTCGCCCTGCAAGCGTTGATAGCGGTGGCGGCGATGCAATTCGCGCTCGGCGTGGCGACGCTGCTCTTCGTCGTGCCGATCCCGCTCGCGGCCGCGCATCAGGCCGGCGCGGTGCTGCTGCTGACCGCGGCGATCGTGCTGCGGCACCGGCTGCGCCGGCCCGAATTGGACCTTGCGCGCGCCGCCGCCATATAATCGCGGCGGGCGATTTGACGGTCGCGCTGCCGCGCCGGAGATCAGAATGGCTAGCAACCACAAACCAGCACGGAGCCGGGCCGCATCCTCGCCTGATATCGAAGGCTGGAGCGCGCTTGCCGCGAAGGAGTTGAAGGGCAAGCCGATCTCGAGCCTCGATTGGCAGACGCCCGAGGGGATCACGGTCAAGCCGCTCTACACCGAGGCCGATCTCGCTTCCATCGAAGCCGCCGGGTTTCCGTGGCGCGAGGCATTGCCCGGTGTAGCGCCCTATCTGCGCGGGCCGCGCGCCACGATGTATGCCAACCGGCCGTGGACGATCCGCCAATATGCCGGGTTCTCGACCGCCGAGGAGTCGAACCGCTTCTATCGCGAATGTCTCAAGGCCGGGCAGATGGGGCTGTCGATCGCCTTCGATCTCGCCACCCACCGCGGCTATGACAGCGACCACCCGCGCGTCACGGGCGATGTCGGCAAGGCCGGCGTCGCGATCGACAGTGTCGAGGACATGAAGATCCTGTTCGACGGCATCCCCTTGGACCGCATGAGCGTGTCGATGACGATGAACGGGGCGGTGTTGCCGGTGCTCGCCGGCTTCATCGTCGCCGCCGAGGAACAGGGCGTGCCGCCGGACAAATTGCAGGGCACGATCCAGAACGACATTTTGAAGGAGTTCATGGTCCGCAACACCTACATCTACCCGCCCGGACCATCGATGCGCATCGTCGCCGACATCATCGAGTACACGACACGGCACATGCCCAAGTTCAACTCGATCTCGATTTCCGGCTATCACATGGAGGAGGCCGGGGCGAATTCGGTTCAGGAACTGGCGTTCACCCTGGCAGATGGGCTCGAATACGCGCGTGCGGCGCTGTCGCGCGGCCTCAAGATCGACGAGTTCGCACCGCGCCTGTCGTTCTTTTTCGGCATCGGCATGAATTTCTTCATGGAGGTCGCCAAATTACGCGCGGCGCGCCTCTTATGGGCGCGCCTGATGGAGCAATTCGTCCCCAAGGACCCGGCGAGCCTCGCGCTGCGCATGCATTGCCAGACTTCCGGCGCGAGCCTGACCGCGCAGGATCCGCACAACAACATCATTAGGACGACGATCGAGGCGCTGGCGGCGGTGCTCGGCGGCACCCAGTCGCTGCACACCAATTCGTTCGACGAGGCGCTCGGCCTGCCGACGCCGGCTTCGGCCAGGATCGCCCGCAACACCCAGCTGATCCTCGCCGAGGAGACCGGCATCCCGCATGTCGTCGACCCGCTCGGCGGCAGCTATTACGTCGAAACGCTGACCCACTCGATCGCCGCGGCGGCGATGCGCCTCATAGACGAGGTCGAGGCCTTGGGCGGCATGACACGCGCGGTCGAGAGCGGCATGCCGAAACTGCGCATCGAAGAATCCGCGGCGCGGCGCCAGGCGGCGATCGACCGCGCCGAGGAGGTCATTGTCGGGGTCAACAAATACCGGTCGGACGATGCCGCGACTGTCGACATCCTCGATGTCGACAACGCGGCCGTCCGCTCGGCCCAGATTGCCCGGCTCGACCGGGTGCGGCGCAGCCGCGATGCGGCGCGCGTTGGCGCCGCGCTGGCGGCATTGACCGAGGCGGCACGGAGCGGCGCGGGCAATCTCCTCGCCCTTTCGATCGAGGCGAGCCGGGCGCGG
>JBGPTQ010000025.1:0-10455 GCA_041490725.1 Allostellaceae bacterium
AGCGCCGCCGACAGATCGCCGTAGATCCGCCCCAGCCACTTGGCCTGACCGAACAGATTGAAGCGGAACGGATGCTTGGCATAGACGAGCGCCTCGGCTTTGCCGTAGCCGCGCTGCTGGTTGAGATAGGCGCGCACGGTATTGCGGCGGAAATGCCAGACCACCGCGGCCGGGCTGAAGCCGATCGCATGCCCGGCATCCTGGAAGCGCCAGCAGATGTCGACATCATCGCCCGCCGCGCGGTAGATCGGGTCGAAGCCGCCGAGCGCCATCAGGATATCGCGGCGGAACGCCATGTTGCAGCCGGCGATATGCTCGGCGACCTCGTCGCTGATCAAGACATGGGTCGGGCCGCCGGGCGACACCGCGACCGCGGCCGGCACCAGGCTGTCTTCAGGGGGCGGGAAATTGGGCCCGCCGCAGGCCGCCAGATTGCCGGCCTCCATCCGGGCGACCAGATAGGTCAGCCAGTCGGGATCGGCGACGCAATCGCTGTCGGTATAGGCGACGATCTCGCCGGTCGCGGCTTCGGCACCGACATTGCGCGCGACAGAGAGCCCCTTGTTCGGCTGGCTGATGATCCGGCAGAACGGGTAGCCCTCGGCGATCTCGAGGGTGCGGTCGGTCGACCCGTCGTTGACGACGACGACCTCGTAATCGGGATAGTCGAGGGCTTCGAGCGAGGCGAGGCATGCCTCCATCGTGCGCTCGGAATTGTAGGCGCACACCACCACCGATACCCGCGGGTATCGCGGCAAGGACGGCGGCAAGGGCCCCTTGTAGCGCCGCGCGACCACAGGCAGGGCGGGCTTCGGCTGCCGGTCGCGATCGACCAGACCGAACGCCCAATCCTCGACCAGGTGGCCGCCGGTGAACCACTCATCGGTCCAGGCGAAGACGAAGGTGCCCGCGACCCCCGCGGCAAAGGCGGCGCGGACCTGCCAGGAGAGGATACGGGCCTGCTCCTCCTCACCGTTGTGCAGCGAATCGATGCCGAACTCGGTCAGCACCAGGGGCTTGTCGACCGCCAGATTGTGCAGCCGGGCGATGTAGCGGCGAAACGCGGTCTCGTCGTGGAGATAGACGTTGAAACACAGGAAATCGGTGAAATCGATCGTCAGATACTCGGTGGACGGGAAGTTGGCGTAGCTGACCAGCGCGCCCGGGTGGTGCTGGCGGACCAGCCCCACCAGATCCTTGAGGAAATGGCGCACCGCATCGGCGCCATGCCAGCGGATCATGTCGGGCGGGATTTCATTGCCCACGAGATAGGCAAAAACCGCCGGGTGACGACAGCAGGCACTGACCCCGGCCGCGACCGCCGCGCGGATCTCGGCCTTGATCGCGGCGCTGTCGAGAAAGGCGACATGCTGCGACCACGGCAGGCCGACCAGAACCTTGAGCCCGGCCTCCTCGGCCATATCGAGCAGCCAGACCGGCGGCACGGTGAAGACCCGCACGGTATTGATTCCGGCACCGCGCATCAGCGCGAAATCGCGCCCGACGACCGCGCGCTCCGGAAACGGCGAGTGGTGAGTGCCGGTAGCAAACGGGCCGTAGGTGACGCCTTTGACGAAGTGCTTGGCAGCACCGGCGAAGAAGAATTTGCCGTGCACCCGGATTGGATCGGCGACCGCCGGCGCGCTTGCCAGCAATTCGTCCAGCGCGGGCGCCTCCAGCGCGACGCCATCGCGTTCCAAAATGCTCATCTCGGCAGCTTCTCCCGCATTTGTCGGCTCGGCGACCGGTCGAAGGTCGGCATTCTCTCGCGCAACAGGTGAAATTACGTCCATTTCACATCCAAATCCAAGCAATCGGCGGACCAGAAGAGCCGCGTCACGCTATTCGTCGGGCGATCGAGCAGCCCGGCCCGGGCGGGTTTCCCACGCCAGCGCAGTGCCGATGATCGTGTCGAGATCGGAGTGGCGCGGTTGCCACCCCAGCCGCGAGCGGGCAAGCGCCGGGTCGGCGACGAGCTCCGGCGGATCGCCCGGGCGCCGCGCCACCTCGCGCCGCGGCACCGGCCGCCCGCCGATCCGCTCGACCGCGGCAATCACCTCGCGCACCGAACAGCCGTTTCCGGTCCCGAGGTTGAGCGCGGCGCTGTCGCCGCCGGCGGCGAGATGGCCGAGCGCGCGCAGATGGGCCTCGGCCAGATCGCTGACATGGATGTAATCGCGGATCGCGGTGCCATCCCGGGTCGGATAATCGGTGCCGTAGATTTCGACCGGATCGCCGCGGCCGAGGGCGGCGCGCAAGACAAGCGGGATCAGATGGGTTTCCGGCTCGTGATCCTCGCCGATCTCGCCGTCGGGATCGGCCCCGGCGGCATTGAAATAGCGCAGCGCGGCATATCGCATGCCATAGGCGGCGGCGTACCAGTGGAGCGCCCGCTCGATCGCCAGCTTGGTTTCGCCATAGGGATTGAGCGGCGCTTTCGCGGTCGTCTCGCGGATCGGCAGCGATTCGGGGACGCCATATACCGCGCAGGTTGAGGAGAAGACGATCCTCTCAACTCGCGCCTTGCGCATTGCGGCTAGCAGCGCGAGAGTGCCGCCGAGATTATTGGCATAATAAATCTCAGGCTCGGCAACCGATTCGCCGACATAGGCGAAGGCGGCAAAATGCATCACCGCGGTTACCTGGTGCGAGGTCAGCGCCGCCGCGAGCCGGGCATGATCGTGGAGATCGCCTTCGACGAGCGGGCCCCACCGCACGGCCTCACGGTGGCCGCGCGACAAGTTATCGTAGACCACCGGTCGATAACCGGCGCCGGCCAACGCCTTGCAGGCATGACTGCCGACATAGCCGGCGCCGCCGGTGACGAGGATCGATTGCGACATCAGGCGATTACCGGCTACCGTTGCCCAAGCAAGGGGACAACGGGGGAACCGGCCCTTGTCTTCCACGGCAGGCGGGTGCGTCGGCTCGCCACGCCGAAGCGCGGGGGAATAACCCCCCGGATGGCCCGTTTTGGGCTGCATTGGCCGTCAGGACAGCAGGGGAGACCGCGCTCATGCGCATCGCGATGATCGGGACAGGATATGTCGGCCTGGTCTCCGGCGCGTGCTTTTCCGAATTCGGCGTATCGGTCACCTGCGTCGACAAGGATGCCGGCAAGATCGAACGCCTGATGCGCGGCGAGATCCCGATCTTCGAGCCTGGCCTCGACCAGCTGGTCGCCGGCAACGCCGCAGCGGGGCGGCTCTCTTTCACGACGGACCTCAAGGCCGCGGTCAACGGGGCCGACGCGGTGTTCATCGCGGTCGGGACGCCGTCGCGGCGCGGCGATGGCCACGCCGATCTCAGTTACGTCTTCGCCGCCGCTAGCGAAATCGCCGAGGCTCTGGCGCAGGGAGGCAATGATCCCCCGGGGGATCGCACGGTCGTGGTCACCAAGTCGACGGTGCCGGTCGGGACCGGCCGCCGGGTTGAGCGCATCCTCAGGAACACGCTGCCGCCCTCCCGCTTCGATGTCGCCTCGAACCCGGAATTCCTGCGCGAAGGATCGGCCATTCAGGATTTCATGCGACCCGACCGGGTGGTCATCGGGACCGAGAGCGAACACGCGCGGACGGTTCTGGGAGCGCTCTACCGGCCGCTCTATCTCTTGGAGACCCCGATGGTCTTCACCTCGCTGGAGACCGCCGAGCTGATCAAATACGCGGCGAATGCCTTTCTCGCCACCAAGATCACCTTCATCAACGAGATGGCAGACCTCTGCGAGGCGGTCGGGGCCGATGTCCACGACGTCGCGCGCGGCATCGGCCTCGACGGGCGCATCGGCCGCAAATTCCTGCATGCCGGCCCCGGCTTTGGCGGTTCGTGCTTTCCCAAGGATTGTCAGGCGCTGGTCCGTTCCGCTGAGCTCGCCGAGACGCCCTTGTCGGTCGTCGAGACCGTGCTGCGCGTCAATGAGGCGCGCAAACGCCAGATGGCGGACCGGATCATCGCGGCTTGCGGCGGCGAGGTTGCCGGCAAGACACTGGCGGTGCTCGGGCTCACCTTCAAGCCCAATACCGACGACATGCGCGACAGCCCGAGCCTCGCGATATTGCCGGTATTGCACGCGGCCGGGGCAAGGGTCCGCGCCTTCGATCCCGAGGGCATGGCAGAGGCCAAGAAGCTGATGCCCGAGCTTGAATATTGCGGCGATGCCTACCAGACGATGCAAGGGGCCGACGCGCTCATTCTGATCACCGAGTGGAACGAGTTTCGCGCGCTCGATCTCGACCGGGTCAAGGCGCTGATGCGCCAGCCTCTCGTGATCGACCTGCGCAACATCTACCAGCCGGACGCGATGATCGCGGCCGGCTTTACCTATCACAGCATCGGCCGACCCATCAGTCAGGGGGGCAGCGAGGCGATGACCGAGACGCCTGCCGGTCTGCGGGTAATCGCCTGAACCGGCGGTCCAAATCCACCGGGCCGGGCAAATTCTGAGGACGATTCGATGCGCACTGTTCTAAAACGGGTTCTGGTCACCGGCGGCGCCGGATTTCTCGGGTCGCATCTCTGCGAGCGCCTGCGCGCCGAAGGCCACGACGTGCTCTGCGTCGACAATTACTTTACCGGGCGCAAGGACAATATCGCGAATCTGCTGCATGACCCGCATTTCGAGGCGATGCGGCACGACGTGACCCATCCGCTGTTCGTCGAGGTCGATGAGATCTACAACCTCGCCTGTCCCGCCTCGCCGATCCATTACCAATTCGATCCCGTGCAGACGACCAAGACCAGCGTCATCGGCGCGATCAACATGCTCGGTCTCGCCAAGCGGGTGAAGGCCAAGATCCTGCAAACATCGACCTCCGAGGTTTACGGCGACCCGGTGCTGCACCCGCAGCCCGAATCCTATCGCGGCAACGTCAACCCGATCGGGCCGCGCGCCTGCTATGACGAGGGCAAGCGCTGCGCCGAGACGCTGTTTTTCGATTATCACCGGCAGCACAATCTGCGCATCCGGGTGGTGCGCATCTTCAACACCTATGGCCCGCGGATGCACCCCAATGACGGAAGGGTGGTCTCGAACTTCATCGTGCAGGCGCTGAGGAACGAGCCGATCACGCTCTACGGCGACGGCTCGCAAACCCGCGCGTTCTGCTATGTCGACGATATGATCGAAGGCTTCCTGCGGATGATGGATGCGCCCGACGACATCATCGGGCCGATGAACCTCGGCAACCCGGTGGAAACCTCGGTCGCCGAGCTCGCCCAGGTGATCGTCGAGCTGACCGGCGCGCGCTCCAAGATCGTGTACCGGCCGCTGCCGGTCGACGATCCGATCCAGCGTTGCCCCGACATTTCCCAGGCGAAGAGGGTGCTCAAATGGCAGCCGCGGACCGCGCTGCGCCCGGGCCTCGAACGCACGATCGCCTATTTCGAAAAGCTCTTGGCCGAGAGTGGCGAGCCACGGAAGCGAAAGCCGGCGGCGGTGGCCTGAACGGAAGCGGCGCTCACGGCCCAAACAGCGGCATGTGCGTCTGACACCGGCCGCGGGCCTGGACCAGACGGCCGGTGGCGGCGCCGAGACTCTTCTCTTCGAGCGGCTGATACGGCGTCGCACAGAGCTGATCGGCCAAGAGGCCGTTGACGGCCGGGTTGTAGACGTTGAACTCGGCGAATTCGGGCGGTATATCCCCGGCCGGCGCGAGCGCGCTGATGCCGAAATCATCCTTGACCGGAATGTACGGCGTGCAGCCCGCCAAAATGGACGGCAGCAGGACGAGAGCTAAGAAGGCACGCATGGCGATCCGCGGCATGAACTGACCGCGCAAGTGTGCCCGCGCGAGAGGGTCAGCGCAACCACGCTGTCAACCGCCGGGCGACCGCCGGTTGCGGCGGCCGGTCCTGCGATTTCCGAAAAAGGCCGGCCGGGCGGGGATGCCGGCCTCGTCCGCACGACCTACCCCGAGCCCGCTGTGGGGGGAGCACGATGCTCGGAGCTGCACCACAAACGCCCGGCGAATCGGTTTCGATCCAAGTGGGGGTCACGGCCAGCGACCGGCGAGCGCCGGGACCAGCTGTGCCATTTGGTCGATCACCAGCGCGGCGCCTTCGTCGGCAAGGCGCGAATCGGTTTGGATTGTCGTCCCGGCGAACGAGGCTGTGAAACAATCGCCGGGGTGTTGGAAACGGGTGCTGCACCACGCAAGCGCTTCGCTACGCCGCCGGTTCGATGGCCACGATCAGGATCGTGAAATTGTCGACAGCGCCCCCTGCCAGCACGCGATCCTGCAGCCGCTCGGCGGCGATGCGCGGGGGTGCGGCAGCGATCTCGCGGGCGATGTCGGCGTCCCTCACCATGTTGGTCAGGCCATCGCTGCATAAGAGAAAGCGGTCGCCGGCGACAAGCGCCTCCCTGAGGATGCCGAATTCGAGCCGGCCGGCGCCGATCGCCTGGGTCACGATGTGCGATTGGGGATGCCCTGCGGCGGCTTCGGCCGGCAGAAACCCCGCGGCCACCAGCTCCTGCACGTGGCTGTGATCGACCGTCAGCCGGCGGAATTCGCCGTTGCGCCAACGATAGGCCCGGCTGTCTCCCGCCCACAGCACGGCAAACTCCTCGGCGTGGGCGAAGAGGATTACGACGGTGCTGGCGATTACAGCGAGCGGGCCGAGCCGGGATGCCCGGGCGCGCAGCTCGGCATCGACCTCGCTCAAATGCCCGATGGCAGCGTCAATGAATTGGCCGAGCTCGCCCGGCGGCTTGATCGCACCGGGCGCATCAAGCGCGGCGACGATGCGGGCGCTGGCGTAGTCGCCCTCCGCGTGGCCGCCCATGCCGTCGGCAATCGCCCAGAGGCCCAATTCAGGGCGATCGAGGAAGGCGTCCTCATTACGCCGACGCACCAGCCCCATATGCGTCAACCCGTGCGAGAGGAAGCAGAGAGAGGACATCGGCGCGGCCTCGCCATCAAGGAGGCAAGGGCACGCCGGCCCGCTTCAGCGCCTTCTTCTGGCGTTCGGCGAGCATGCTCTCGTCGAAATCGTCGATCAGCTCGTGGAACAGCCGGTGCCAATTGATCTTGGCTTGCAGATGGAGGAACACCGAACCGAGGCCGATCGCGGCGCGGTCCATGAAGACAAAAGCGCGCGGCGGCGCGATGCCGCCGAGCCGGCGAATGTCGCGATGCACGCTGTCGACGAGCCCGCGGCTGTCTTGAGCCGATGGGCCGCCCTTCGCCTTCTCCTGGATCATCCGCGCCCGGTCGTCGAGCAGCGGGCCATAAACAAAGGCGGCCCAGCGATTCAGGACGGCGATCATGTCGCGCGACAGCTCGCCGAAACCCCAGCGGCGATAGGCCTCGACCGCGAGCTCCTGATCGTTGCGCTCCAGGGCGTGGTAGAGATCGATGACGCCCTTCACAAAGCTCGGCGGGAACACCCGGACGCAGCCGAAATCCAACAGGTTGACGGTATGGTCGGGCGCCACGGTGTAATTGCCGAGATGCGGGTCGCCGTGAATGACGCCGTAATAGTAGAAGGGCACGTACCAGATCCGGAACATGCGCAGCGCAATTTCGTTCCGCACCGCGAGCGATGCCCGGGCGATGTCGAGGATCGGCCCGCCTTCGAGCCAGGTCATCGTCAACAGCCGCCGGGTCGATAATTCGGCGATCGGGCGCGGCACGGCGACCCCGGGCTCGTCTTTGAGGATCGCGCCGTAGAGCCGCATATGCGCGGCCTCGCGGACATAATCCAATTCCTCGCGCAGCCGGTCGGCGATCTCGGCATGGATCTCGGCGGTGCTGACCGTGCGGTCGTAGCGCTCATAGAGCCCCATCGCCAGCTTCAGCTGGCGCAAATCGGCTTCGACCGCGGAGGCCATCTCGGGATATTGCAGTTTGCAGGCGAGCGGCGTCCCGTCTGAGCCGATTGCGCGATGCACCTGCCCCAATGAGGCCGCGTGCGCCGCGACATGCTCGAAGCTCGCGAACCGGCTCTGCCAATCGGGCCCCAGCTCGCCCATCATGCGGCGGCGCACGAACGGCCAGCCCATCGCCGGCGCGTTGGCCTGCAGCTGGATCAGCTCGCGGACATATTCCTCGGGAAGCGCGTCGGGGATCGTGGCGAGCAGCTGCGCCACCTTCATCAGCGGCCCCTTGATGCCGCCGAGCGCGGCCTTCAGATCGGCGGCGTGGCGCTCGCGATCGATCGGCACCCCCAGATAGCGCTCGCCGGCCAGCCGCGCCGCCAGCCCGCCCATCGCGCTGCCGACCCGGGCATAGCGCCGGACGCGGCCGGTAAAGGTGTCCTCGTCGGTCATGGGCCCCCGTGGCGCCTTTCCGCGGTCCCATCCGCGCCCGAATATCGGATTGCGGCGGTTTGCAGCATTGGCTGAAACTCTTACTTGCTCCGGAGGTGCTTGCGGAGTGCGGCGTTGATGCGGGATTGCCAGCCTGGTCCGCCGGCGCGGAACCGATCGATCACGTCTTGGTCGAGACGAAGAGAGACGAGTTTCTTGGGGGTGTCGAGCGGCGGCCGGCCGCGCCGGATCACCTTTTCGCCGATCCGATGTTCGGCCCGTTCGAAGAATTCGTCGGTCAGCTCGGGGATCTCCTCATACTCCCCGGGCTGAATTTCGTGGGCGTCGACCTTAGCCAAGTCGCTGCCCAAAGCGTCTTTTCTCTCGGTCATTGGCCTTCCTCATTGAAATGATCCGCCGTCCGTCTTCGTTCGGAACCTCTTCGTCCGGCGTCCAAACGACGATCACCATTCGCCCGCTCAGCAGCCCCACCGTGATGTAGCGATCCTCGGGATATTCGAAGCGCTGATCGGCGACGGTGAAGGTCGGTCCATCGAACACCGCCTTGGCATCGGCGAAATCGAGCCCGCGAGTACGCAACGTTTCCGCCCGTTTCTTTGGGTCGAAGGTGATCTTCATGCGAATACGAGTAAGCGTAGCTACGGCAATGCCTGCCGTCAAGGTTTTTCGTAGCTACGGATAGCGCTCGCCGGCCAGCCGCGCCGCCAGCCCGCCCATCGCGCAGCATCCCGGGCATTCCGTGCCAATTTCCGTTCCGCCTTGCAGGCCGCCCCGGCGCTCTACATGTTTGCGGCAAATGCGGATGCCTCGTCTGCCGCGCCAATCCCATCATGCGTTGTCGCCGCCCTTGCTGGAAGCCGGGAGTATTGTCCGCGAGCTTGCCGCAGGCGAAATCCTGTTCGAGCAGGGCGACCGGGCCGCGGCGATCTACCAGGTCGAAAGCGGGCGGCTCCGGCTCATTCGCCGCACTGTCGATGACCATCTCGTCATTCTGCACACCGCCCGCCGCGGCGAGTTTTTCGCGGAGGCTTCTCTTTTCGCGGAAGCCTACCACTGCGATGCCGTCGCTGCCGCGCCCTCCCGAGTTCGGGTCTATCCGAAGGCGGTGGTGATGGCGGCGCTGCGCACGGACCCGGCGCTCGCCGAATCCTTCATGGCGCGGCTCGCCCATCAGCTACAGGAACTCCGGGCACGGATGGAGTTGCGCAACATCCGCTCGGCCCGAGAGCGGGTGCTGCAATACCTTCGACTGCGCGCCGGCCTCAACGGGCGCAGCGTCGCGATCGAGGGTCAGCTGCAAGACATCGCGGCAGAGATCGGCGTGACCCGCGAAGCATTCTATCGGACGCTCGCGGCACTCGAAGCCGAAGGGTCCCTCACCCGGACGGAAAGCGAGATTCTGCTCAAGAAATCTGCCGGCCCATGATCCAGATCATGCGATCGCGTGGCGGACATAGGCTAAGGGTTCGCTGAGTGGCCGGCTAGAGTGCAGCCCGATCGACTTCGCAAAAGAGGTTTTCCATGCTTCCCATCCGTCGACTCGTCGCCATTGGTGCCGTGCTCGCCATCGCCGCCTCGGGTATCGCGCTCGCCGAGACCATGGCCGACCACCAGCCCATGGGATCGTCACAGACACAGCAGATGATGCGCCAGCACCACCCGCAGGGAACGATGCCGGGAACGATGCCGATGGCCGCTCACGCCGGAATGCACGCGGCCGCGACGGTGCCGACCATGCCCGGCCAGGATGCCTTCGGCGCGATTCAGGAAATCGTGCACATGCTCGAAGCCGACCCGAAGACCGATTGGTCCAAGGTCGATCTCGAAGGCCTGCGCCAGCATCTGATCGACATGAACGCGGTCACGTTAAAGGCCGATGCCGTCGCGAAACCGGTCGACGGCGGCTTGGAGATCGCAGTTACCGGCACCGGGCGCACCCTCGCCGCCATCCAGCGGCTGATCCCCGCACACGCTCAGACCGTGAACGGTGTCAACGGGTGGAGCGCCACAGCAGCCCCGCTGCCGAACGGCGAACTGCTGACGGTCACCACGACCGACCCAAAGGAAATCCAACATATCCGGGGCCTCGGCTTCATCGGCCTATTGGCGAGCGGCTCGCACCATCAGCCACACCACCTCGCGATGGCAAAAGGCGAGTTCGACCACGAACATCCGGGCCACACACA
>JBGPTQ010000026.1:0-10384 GCA_041490725.1 Allostellaceae bacterium
ATGAAGCTGGTGCCGTTGACGGGATCGCCGCCGATGCCGATGCAGGTCGATTGGCCGAGCCTTGCCGCGGTGGTCTGCGCCACCGCCTCGTAGGTCAAGGTGCCCGAGCGCGAGACGATGCCAACCCGCCCGCGATTGTGGATATGGCCCGGCATGATGCCGATCTTGCATTCGCCGGGAGTGATGACCCCCGGGCAGTTCGGCCCGATGAGGCGGCCCTGCCAGCCGTCGAGGCTGCGCTTGACCCGGACCATGTCGAGAACCGGGATGCCCTCGGTGATGCAGATGACGAGCGGGGTCCCGGCATCGACCGCTTCGAGGATCGCGTCGGCGGCGTAAGGCGGCGGAACATAGATGACGCTCGCGGTCGCGCCGGTGTGGGCGCGCGCCTCGTGCACGGTGTCGAACACCGGGAGATCGAGATGACGGGTGCCGCCTTTGCCGGGGGTGACGCCGCCGACCATTTTGGTGCCGTAGGCGATCGCCTGCTCGGAGTGGAAGGTGCCCTGCGAGCCGGTGAAACCCTGGCAGATCACCGTCGTCGCGGCATCGACGAGGATTGCCATCACGCCGCCTCCCGGGCCGCCGCGACGACTTTTCGCGCGGCATCCTCGAAATTCTCGGCCGCGAGGAGCGGGAGCCCCGATTGGCTCAGGATGCGTCGGCCAAGCTCGACATTGGTGCCTTCGAGGCGGACCACCAAGGGCACATGCAGATTGACCTCGCGTGCCGCCGAAACGATGCCTTCGGCGATCACGTCGCAGCGCATGATCCCCCCGAAGATGTTGACGAGGATCGCTTCGACATTGGGGTCGGAAAGGATCAGCTTGAACGCGACGATCACCCGCTCGCGCGTCGCGCCGCCGCCGACATCGAGGAAATTGGCCGGGCTGCCGCCATAGAGCTTGATGATGTCCATCGTCGCCATCGCCAGCCCGGCACCGTTGACCATGCAGCCGATATTGCCGTCGAGCTTGACGTAATTGAGCGCGTGCTTGCCGGCTTCGAGCTCGATCGGGTCTTCCTCGTCCTCGTCGCGCAGCGCTTCGATTTCGGGATGGCGGAAGAGGGCGTTGTCGTCGAAGCCGATCTTGGCATCGAGGGCAATCAGCTCGCCCGATCCGGTCACCACCAGTGGGTTGATCTCGACAAGGGCGGCGTCGAGCTCGGTGAAGGCGCGGTAGAGCGCGCCGACCAAGCCGACCATCGCCCCGATTTGGGTGCCTGACAGGCCGAAGCCGAAGGCGAGCCGGCGGGCATGAAACGGCGACAATCCGGAAGCCGGGTCGATCGCCAGCCGGAGGATCTTTTCCGGCGCGCGCGCCGCCAGCTCCTCGATTTCCATGCCGCCTTCGGCCGCCCCGATCAGCGTGATCCGCCCGAGGCGGCGGTCGATCGACAGCGCGAGGTAAAGCTCGCGGGCGATGTCGCAGGCGGCTTCGACATAGACCCGCTTGACCGCCCGCCCCTCGGGCCCGGTCTGATGGGTTACCAGCGTGTGGCCGATCAGCGCGCGAGCCGCCGCCGCGACCTCGTCTGCCGAGCGCGCGAGCCTGACCCCGCCCGCCTTGCCGCGCCCGCCGGCATGGATCTGCGCCTTGACCGCCCAGGCATTGCCGCCGAGACGCTGCGCCGCGTCGACCGCCTCCGCCGCGGTATAGGCGACCGCCCCCGCCGGGACGGCGACGCCTGACTTCGCCAGCAGCTCTTTCGCCTGATATTCGTGGATGTTCATTGGGCCGCCGCCGCGGTCTGGCGCATCTTGCGGGCGATGTCGACGAGCCCGCGAACCGCACCGCAAGACTGATCGAACGCCGCCTTCTCGTCAGGGTCGAGGCTGATCTCGACGATGCGCTCGACGCCGCCGGCGCCGATCACCACCGGCACCCCGACATAGAGGTCCCGGACGCCGTATTGCCCGGTCAGCCAGGCGGCGCAGGGCAACACCCGCTTTTTGTCGCGCAGATAGGATTCGGCCATCGCGATCGCCGCGCTCGCCGGCGCATAGAAGGCCGAGCCGGTCTTCAAGAAATTGACGATCTCGGCGCCGCCGTCGCGGGTGCGCTGGACGATCGCGTCGAGCCGCTCCCGGGTGGTCCAGCCCATCTTGACGAGATCCGGAAGCGGGATCCCGGCGACGGTCGAATAGCGAATCAGCGGCACCATCGTGTCGCCATGGCCACCCAGCACAAAGGCGGTCACATCCTCGACCGAGACGTTGAATTCCTGGGCGAGGAAATAGCGGAAGCGTGCGCCGTCGAGCACCCCGGCCATGCCGACGACCCGGTTCGACGGCAAGCCGGTCGCCTCCTTCATCACCCAGACCATCGCGTCGAGCGGGTTGGTGATGGTGATGACGAAAGCCTCTGGGCAATGCGTTCTGATCGCCGCGCCGACCTCGCCGACGATTTTGGTGTTGATGCCGATCAAATCGTCGCGGCTCATGCCGGGCTTTCTCGGTACCCCGGCGGTAACGATCACGACGTCGGCGCCCTTGATGTCGGTATAGTCATTGGTGCCGGTGATCGAGGCGTCGTAATCCTCGATCGAGGATCCCTGTATGATGTCGAGCGCCTTCCCTTGCGGCACGCCGTCTACGACGTCGAACAGCACGACATCGCCCAGCTCCTTCAAACCGGCGAGCAAGGCCAAGGTGCCGCCGATCTGGCCGGCGCCAATCAGGGCGATCTTCCTGCGTGCCATGGGCATGTCCTCATCTTGGGGCGATCGCGGTGCCAACAGGGCGCGAACGGCGCGTGTCTTAGCGCCATTACGCAGCACGGGCAAGGTCGGGCCGGCAGCGAGCGCGAGGGTCAGGGAGCGCAATTTTCCATGACAAAAGCAACCGTTTGCCGATTGTATTGCGCGGCGAGAGGGAGAGCATCGATGGTAAATCTAAAGTCGTGCTCACGGCACGCTGACGGGCATCACCACCACCTGGAGCGTCAACGGACGCTGGATTCTGGAAGATAGCGATGAACAAGATACAGTTTCTGCTAAACGGCAATGTCCATCCGTCGAGCATCATGCCAGCGGTGGCGACGGCGTTGGCGGCGCAGACAGATTCGACGGCGGTGCGAGCTGACTACTCGCTGTTGATCAGCGCGTTCGACTTTGTCTGTGCCCTGCGCGATGTGGCTCTGGCTAACCTCCCGCAATGCCGGTGCCAGGTAAGGTCGGTCGCCGCTGGTGGATACGACGTTATCGTGCACCCGCAGTCGGAAGATGGCGCGATCTTCTACGCCTCTGTCCGCTTCGACGAGGACAAGGACGTTTTCGCCCCGCGCCGGCTGCACTTTTCCGTGCAGTATTGGGGGGAGCACCAAGCCGTCGCCGCCGTCGCGCGCGAAATGGGCGAGAGGTTCGGCGAGTCGCGGCTCGCCACGGTCGAATGGTGGTACGAGACCAAAGAGGGGGCTGACTATCGCAACATCACGATGCAGCCGCCGCCGCCGGTTCACGATTCCTACTATCCTTGGCTCGGGGAGCCGGTGACGAGCTACTTCGCGCGCTACCTAAAGGACAGCGCTTCGGTGCTGTTCATTATGGGCGAGCCGGGCACGGGCAAGACATCGCTGCTGCGCCATTTCATCTACCAGAACCAGCTGAAGGCGGTGATCACCTACGAAGAAAAGCTGCTCAACACCGATGAGATGTTCGTCAACTTCCTGTCGATGGGCGACGATGCCGTCATGGTGATCGAGGACGCAGAGTCGCTGGTCAATGCCCGCGAGGTCGGCGGCGGCGGCACCCTGATGACGCGCTTTCTCAATGTCTCCGATGGGCTGGTTCATTTGGCGAGCAGAAAGATCATCTTCACCACCAACCAGAACGATTTCCGCGGCGTCGACCCGGCGCTGATCCGGCCGGGACGGTGCTTCGGCGCCATCAAGGCGCGCGCGCTGACCCATGAAGAGGCATGCGTTGCGGCGCGCGACGCCGGGTTGCCGCAGCCGGAAGAGACCGGCAGGCCGATCGTTCTCGCCGACCTATTCAATTCCCAGCAATCGCAATCGGTCGAGCGTATCGCCATCGGCGTCGGCCGTTAGGCAAACAACCGTTGTCAAGGGGGCCGTCCCCCACACCCGCCCGATCCTCACCTCGCGCGGTTGGCGATGTAGTCCTCGCTCTGCATTTCGAAGAGGCGCGACAGGGTTCGGCGGAAATCCCAGGCGCCGTCGCCGGCCAGGTAGATTTCCTCGGGCGGCGTCGCCGCCGAGGCGATCAACAGGGTGCGCGCCTCGTAAAGCGCATCGATCAGGATGTGAAGGCGCTGCGCCTCATTGCGCTGGCGCGGTTCGAGGCGCGGGATGCCTTCGAGGATCACCGCCGCGAAGCGCTCGGCGATGGCGAGGTAATCGGCGGCGGCGAGGGGGCGGGCGCACAATTCGTCGAAGCCGAACCACGCGACATTCTGCGCGGTGCGCGGCACGATCAGCGCGCGCTCTTTGACGATCAGGGTGTCGCTCATGCCCGGCATATCGTCGGTCAGCTCGGCGAAGGCGGCTTCGAGCGCCTGGTGCGCGGCCGCGTCAAGCGGCCAGTGGTAGACCCTTTTACCCATCATGCGGGACAGCCGGTAGTCGCGGCCGCTGTCGAGTTCGAGCCGGTCGAGCCGTTGTTCCAAAAAGGCGATGAAGGGCAGAAAACGGTCGCGCTGGAGACCATGCTCGTAGAGCCGGGCGGGCGGGCGGTTGGAGGTCGCCACGACGACTGTGCCGGCGTCGAACAGCGCGCGGAACAACCGTTCGAGGACCATCGCATCGGCGATGTCGTTGACCTGGAACTCGTCGAAGCACAGGAGCGCCGCCTCGGCCGCGAGATCGACGGCAACCTCGCCGACCGGCTCGCGGGTTTTGGCGCGGCGCTCGCGTTCGATGCGGTCGTGGACCTCCAGCATGAAGGCATGGAAATGGACGCGGCGCTTGTTCGCGACCGGTGCAGCGGCGAAAAACAGGTCCATCAGCATCGACTTGCCGCGTCCGACCGGGCCCCACAGATAGAGCCCCTTCGGCATCGCCGGGACGCGCCCGGCGCGGCCGAGGCGCGCCCACCAGCCGCGTCGGACGGGCGGCCGATACCCCGACAGCGCCTCGTGGAGCTGCTGCAGTCGCGCGACGGCGCGCTGCTGCGCCGGGTCGGAGCGAATGAGGCCGGTCCCCGACCGCTCGCGATAGAGCTCGGCCGGCCCCGATCCGCCGGCACGGGATTGGCCGGCGGGTTTCGGGAAGGCGGGTCCCGGGGCGGGAAAATCGACGGGCATTCGGCGCACGGATCGAGGAAACAAGCGCGGCCCCCCAGCAATCCAATTGGGGGGCCGCTGCCCCGGTCTACTTCAGCTTTGCCGGGAAAGGCAACACCGCTCGGGTTTTACTCCGCCGGCACCGGGATAGGCTCGCGGCGGAAGCTGGCGCGGGCGCTGCCGACGAACAAGAGGCTGAGGAGCCACAGCCCGGCCACCAATACCAGCACCAGATCCGGGCGCCCGGAATCGATCAGCATGCCGTAGGGCACCGGCATGATCGCGCCGCCCAGCGACATCCCCGCGCTGACGAAGCCGAACACCTTGCCGATCTGCCCGGGTGGGGCGGCGTCCTTGACCATGACGTCGCGCGGTGTGCGGCTCGCCCCGATCGACAGCCCGCCGAGGAACAGCACCCCGATCGTCGCCAGTTGCGTCATCGACACGAGATCGACCCAGAGCAGCAAAGCGGCGCCGATCACCGTCAGCACCACGACAAAGCCGAGATGCCGATCGGTGCGGTCGGCCACCCAGCCGCCGACCAGCACCCCGCTCATCGTGCCGACCATGTAAAAGGTCAGCGCCGAGGCGGCGGATTCGAGGGTGAGGCCGTGGGTGGCGTGAAGCACCGTAATCAGCCAGGACTGGATGCCGGCCCCGGCCATCGACGACACCAGGAAAAACCCGAAGAACAATAGGATCGAGCGGGAGAACAGCAGGCGGACATCCGCGCTGATGCCGGCCTGGCGGCTCTGCGCCACGCGCTTCTGATCGACGAGGATGCGGCTCTGCCACAGGATCGACAAGACGACCGGAAGACCCAGCATGCCGACCAGCAGCAACGTACTGCGCCAGCCGATCAGCAGCATCAGCGCGGCGGTAACCGGCGGCGCGGCGGCAAACCCGATATGCCCGACAAAGGTATGCAGCGCAAAGGAGCGGCCGATCTTCGCGCGGTTCACCGATCCGCTGAGGATCGCATAGTCGGCCGGGTGGATGACCGAGTTGCCAAGGCCCGACAGCATCGCCAGGAGTGCGATCTGCCAATAGGCGCTGGCAAGGCCCATCGCCGCGATCGACAGGGTCATCAGCAGCGTGCCGCCAACCAGAAAGCGGCGCGCGCCGTAATGGTCGACGAGAAACCCGACCGGCGCCTGGACCACCGCCGTGGTGCCCGACATCAAGGCCATCGCCAGGCCGAGTTCGGCATAGGAAACGTCGAACGCCTGCTGCCAGGCGATGAACAGCGGCGGCAGGCAGAGCTGATAGTAATGCGACAGGAAATGGCCGCAGCCGATCAGCGTGTTGACCCGGGCGTCATGTCCGAAATTCGGCAGTCTCGGCATCCGGCAACAGCCTCGCGAAAAGGCAGCAAAAAAGCAGATTATTCTAATCGGACACGCTAAGCCGCGGAAACGCATCCTCGGCAGGGTTGCCTTGATATGCCGGCATGTGCGGCACGGAAACTGCGCCGCGGTGACGCAGCCGACCGCTTGGCGTAAGCTCGAAGCACAAGACGAACCTTCCGGAGGCTCCCCGCGATGCCGAGATTTGCCGTGTTGATCATGCTCGGGCTCGCCGCCTGCGGGGTCTTCGATACGGGCCAGGAGAGCGCTCTCGGTTCGGGGGAAATGCAGGGCTGGCAGTCTGCCTCGGGCAAGGCGCCGAGCCGCGCCGAATACGCGGCGATGGTCGCGGCCTGCCAGGGTGGGGCAGTGCAGCGCGCCTCGGCCAAGCCGCTGGAGGCATGCCTCGCCGACCTTGGGCTCAAGCGCGCGCAATGAGCCGCAGCGGCGGCCGGGTCACGCCGGCCCGAACCGTTTGCCGCGGCCGACCAGCCGGTGCTGCGGCAGACGGACCGATTTCGTCGGGTCGGCGATCGCGTGGCCGATGACCCAGGCCTGTCTGTGGTGGCGGGCGAGGATCGCCAGCGTCGCCGCGACATCGGCTTCGGTGACGATGACGCAGAAGCCGACGCCCATGTTGTAGACCTCGAACATCTCCGCCCGCTCGACCGCCCCGTGTTCCTCGATCAAATCGAAGATCGGCGGCGCCGGCGGCAGAGCGTCGATCACGAAGCCGATCTCGGCATCGACCCGCGGCAGGTTCAAGAGACCGTCGCCGGTGATGTGAATGAGCGCCTTGACCGTGGGGATCCGCTCGATAATTTCGAGAGTCTCCGGCACATAAATGTAGGTCGGGCGGAGCAGTTCCGCGCCAAGCTCGCAGCCGAGTTCGGGGAAGACATGGTGCACCGAGAGGCCGGCCTCATCGAAAAACGCGCGGCGGGCGAGCGACAGGCCATTGCTGTGAATGCCGTTGCTGGCGATGCCGATGACCCGGTCGCCGGGCTGGAGGTCGCGGCCGACGATGATATGGTCGAGCGGCACGATGCCGACCGCCATGCCGACCAGATCGAAGCCGCGCACGACATCGCGCAGCTGCGAGATCTCGCCGCCGGAGATCGAGATGCCGGCTTGCCGCGCGCCTTCGGCGAGGCCGATCGCGATGCCGTCGAGCATTGCTGCATCGGCCATTTCGACGGCGATGTAATCGACCATCGATAAGGGCCGCGCGCCGACGCACAACAGATCGTTGACGTTCATCGCGACGCAATCGATACCGATCGTGTCGTACTGGTTCATCATCTGCGCGACGATGGCCTTCGAGCCGACGCCGTCGGTGCAGATCCCGAGCCCGATACCGCCGATGTCGATGACGTTGGCAAAATAGCCGATCGGCAGCTGCACCGCGCCTAAACCCGATTTCGGCCAGGTCGCCGTGATGCGGCTGATGATATGGCGCAGGCCGGCCTCGGCCTCGGCGATATCGACGCCGGCGGACTTGTAGCCGGCGGGGATTCTGTTGGATCGTGTCACGCTCGCCTGCCCGGACGAAACGGCGCGGCCTGTCCTAAAGCCCCCACCCCAACCCTCCCCCGCTTGCGGGGGAGGGAGTCGGCCGCGAAAGCGGCGGGCGGGAGAGGGTTGAAGTGAGCCCCGCTACTTCAGGTGCTTTTTCATGAAGTCGACGACCGGGGCGTGGGTCACCTCGGTGTTGCGCTTGGCGTTGTCGAAATAGGCGATCTCGATATCGCCGCCGGCCTTCCTATAGTTGCTGACGAACCGCTCCGGCTCGTTGCCGGGGAAGTTCGAGTCGGGGTCGTGATAATCATGCACCTCGTCGGGCCGGCCCTGCAGCCACAACGCCGGCGGCATCACGACCTTCTCGCCCTTTTCGAGGATCAGCATCGGGTTGCCCTCGGCCATTTCGGCTTCGGTGTGCCAATAGGTGTCGTGCTTTTCCTTCATGCCGATGGTGAATTGCGGCGGGTTGGCCTCCTTCGACCGGCGGATCGCGTTCCTATAGCGCGACAGTGGGTTGATCACCGGCCACAGCATGACGACGCCCTTGACGCTGGCATCGACCCCGGCGGGACCGGGGATCGCGGCATAGCGCGGGTCGTTGGGCCGCATCGCCACCAGCATCGCCAGATGGCCGCCGCTCGACGCGCCGCCGATCACGATTTGGGCGGGGTTAACCTTCAGCTCCTTGGCATGCGCCTTGGTCCAGCGGATGCCGTAATTGATGTCGGCGCACGAGGTCGGATAGCCGTCGGCGGCATGGCGGAAATTCAAGGTCACCATGACCGTGCCGCGCTGCGCCAGGTATTCGCCGAGCCCGGTGCGGTCGGCCAGATCGCCATTGTTCCAGGCACCGCCATGCAGGTCGATAAAGCAGGGGAACGGCCCGGCACCTTCCGGCTTGAATACGCGGGCCATGATCTGGCGCTCGCCATGCTTCACATAGCAGACGTTTTCGGTGGTGAATTGAGGCATCGTCTATGGCCCTCCCCTAGCGGGGGCACCGCGCTTACGGGCACCGCCGCCTTCGCATGATTGCGTCCTTTAGCCTAACCCGAGGAGGCGCCCCGACCAATGCGAAAATCGCGGGGCCAGCTTACGGCCGTCGTTTCTTCAGTTCGCATTCCCGGCGAAAGCCGGGACCCATCTTTGTCAAGGTCTCGGGCCGTCGAAAATGGATCCCGGCTTTCGCCGGGAATGCGCGTGTAGGGCGGAGGTTTTCTAGTCGGGACAGTAAGCGCAAACGCGATAGAATGGCAGAGTTCTATCGGGAGGACGCAACATGATGCGCTCATGGATCCATTTCACCCGCGGCCGCTTTGTGCGCCAGGCGCGGATCGGGCTCGACGAACTCAATCTCAGGGAGGAGCATCTGAGCCGGCAGGGCTTTGCCGGGCCGGTGGCGATGCTCTACCGCACCGACGGTCCGAACGAAATCATCCGCATCGAGGGCGACTACCGGCCGCGCGCCGTCGACAGCGCGGACGTTGTCGCGCCCGACGCCGATGACCCGCGCGGCGGCTGGCAGACCCTGTTGGCGAATGAGGATGTCGCGGTCGCGATCAGCCGGCGGAAGCACGCGATGCCCTATTGCTACCGCGACATGGTGGGCGACCTCCTCTATTTCGTGCATCGCGGTCGCGGCACCTTCGCCACCGAGTTCGGCCCGATCGCCTACGAGCCCGGCGACTGGGTGTTTCTGCCGAAGGCGACGACCTTCCAGCAGCTGCCCGATCCGGGCGACAGCCTCCTCCTGGTCGTCGAGTCGCCGACGCCGATATGCATGGCCGAGCACGAGAATGTCGGCCGCCACACCCCGATCGACCCGACGATGCTCGACGTGCCCGATGTCGCCGATTACATCAGCCCGCCGCAGAGCGAATACGAGGTGCGGATGAAGCATGCCGGCGGGCACAGCTCGATCTTCTACAAAAACGACCCGATGAAGGTGGTCGGCTGGAAGGGCGATCTCTTCCCGTTCAAGTTCAATGTCCGGCACATCCTGCCGATCATGTCCGACCGGATCCACGTCCCGCCCTCGTCATGGGTGACCTTCGAGGCGCCGGGCTTCTGCGTGCTGACGATCCCGCCGCAAATCGCGGTTTCCGATATGCAATCGGAGGAATTGCCGAGCTATCACCGCAACATCGACATGGACGAAGTCATGCTGGGCCATGCCGATACCGACCCCGCCGGCCGCCGCCCCGGCATGTTCCGCCACACCCCGCAAGGCATCCTGCACGGCGCCACCGAAGCCTATCGCGCCGAATTCCAGAAG
>JBGPTQ010000027.1:0-10289 GCA_041490725.1 Allostellaceae bacterium
CAGTTGATCAGCGTGCGGCCGCGCAGCCGCGCGGTTTTCTTGTCGGCCTGGCGGCTCAGCTCGACATAGGTGTCGGCGAGATCGAGGATGTGCTCGATATCCTCGCGGCTCAGCCCCTCGATGCCGAGCAGATGCCGGTGGGCGAAATTGTATTCCTGCATGAGCCGGGGACTATAAGGACGCGCCGCGGGGGCAGCAAGGCGGGCTTGCCGGCATCAGCCGTTTGCCTGCTGCGGCCGGTTTCGACCAGAAACCCTAGCCGCCGTCGGCCTCATCCTCCAATTTGCGGACGCGGTCGGCAGTTCGCTGTGCCTGCGCAACCATCGCACGCACTTGATCGAGGAGGGAGCTCAACGTGCCCTCTTGCCGCAGCACGATCGCGGTGAGCACCCGCATGTCGTCGCGCAAACCCGCGACGTCGCTGATTAGGCGCTCCTGCTGTCGGGCAAGAAGGTCGAGGCTAACCCGTTCGGACGCCATTATGTGAGTCTCCAACGCTCTGTGTCGCAGCGGGCGACTTGCGCGTCAAGCCATCGCAAATTTCGGTACAAGCGGCTGCCCCGTCAAGGTGACCTCACACGGCGCGCGGGTTCGACCGTCAAACCGCCTCCACCGGATTTATCTCCTTGAGGCGCGGCAGGACCTCGATCGCGAGCAACCTCCATCAGAGGACCGCGCACCATTATGATGCGGCGACTTAGCCCGCCAGCCGCCAGCGCAGCGTCTCGCCGGCGCGGAACGGGGCGAGTGCGTTGTCGCCCTCGCCGATCCGCTCCGGCACGGTCCACGGTTCGCGGCGCAATGTCACCCGGCCCTCGTTGACCGGCAGCCGGTAGAAAGCCGGCCCGTTCAGCGAGGCAAAGGCCTCGAAGCAGTCGAGGGCGCCCTCCTCCTCGAATATTTCGGCATAGAGATCGAGTGCGGCCGGTGCGCTGAAGATGCCGGCGCAGCCACAGGCGGTCTCCTTGGTTGGGATGGCATGCGGCGCGCTGTCGGTGCCGAGAAAAAAGGCGGGGTTGCCCGAGGTCGCGGCGCGGCGCAGGGCAAGGCGGTGCTTCTCGCGCTTGGCGATCGGCAGGCAATAAAGATGCGGCCGGATCCCGCCGGCGAAGATCGCGTTGCGGTTGATGATCAAATGATGGGCGGTAATCGTTGCCGCCAGATTGGCGCCGCCCGCGCCGACATAGGCGACGGCCTCCTCGGTCGTGACGTGCTCCAGGACGATGCGCAGCTCGGGAAGCCGCCGGCGCAACGGGTCGAGCACGCGCTCGATAAACACCGCCTCGCGGTCGAACACATCGACCTCCGGGTCGGTCGCCTCGCCGTGGATCAACAGCGGCATGCCTCGCTCGGCCATGCGTTCGAGCACCGGCATGACGCGCTCGATGTCGGTGACGCCGTGCGCCGAGTGGGTCGTCGCATGCGCCGGATAGAGCTTGACCGCGGCGAAGACGCCCTCGGCGTGGCCGCGCGTGACCTCCTCCGGGTCGGTCGTGTCGGTCAGGTAGCAGGTCATCAGCGGGGTGAACTCGGCGCCTGCCGGTAAGGCCGCGACGATGCGGTCGCGATAGGCTCGTGCGGCCGCGACATCGCTGACCGGCGGCACCAAATTCGGCATAACGATGGCGCGGGCGAACTGGCGCGCGGTGAAGGGCAGCACCGCCCGCAGCATCGCGCCGTCGCGGAAATGGACATGCCAATCGTCGGGACGGCGGATGGTGATCGTGTCGGGGCTGTCCGCCATGCTTCGCTCTGTTGATCCGCCAACCGCGCGATCCTATATCATTTGTCGTCATTGACCGGTGCACCAGTCAGGCACTTATTTGCCCCGCGGGGAGGAGTTGGTGGCGGGTCCGAAATTCCCTGCTGTTTCCCTGCCCGGCCGATTTATTTCCCTGCACGGGTGCAAAAAATTCCCTGGTCGCGACCTCGAGAATTTCTCGCGAAACCGAAGAAATCCGCGGCGTTCCGAGCCAGTCGCACAGCGAAAACGGCGCGAATCGGGTAAAATTTCCCTGCGGGCAGGGAATTGAGGAGATCATGATGACCGGGTGCATCGTCGGGTGGGGGCACAGCAAGTTCGGCAAGCATGACGGGCGCGACATCGAATCGCTGATCGTCGAGGTGGCGCAGGGCGCGCTCGCCGATGCGGGGGTTGCCGCCGCCGACATCGACTCGGTTTATCTCGGGACGATGAACGGCGGTTTCGTGAAGCAGGAATTTCCCGCCTCGCTGGTCTTTCAGGCCGACCCGGCGTTCCGCTTCAAGCCGGCGACCCGGGTCGAGAACGCCTGCGCGACCGGCTCGGCGGCGATCCATATGGGGCTCAACACGATTGCCGCCGGCAAGGCGCGCCTCGTGCTCGTCGTCGGCGTCGAGAAGATGAGTGAGGTGTCGGGCATCGAGGTCAACGACCTCTTGCTGCGCGCCTCATACCGCAAGGAGGAGGACCAGATCGAGGGCGGCTTTGCCGGCATCTTCGGCCAGATCGCGCAGAAATATTTTCAGCGCTATGGCGACCAGTCGGACGCGCTCGCCCGCATCGCCGCCAAGAACCACAAAAACGGCGTCGCCAACCCGCTGGCGCAGATGCGCCGCGACCTGGGCTACGAATTCTGCCGCACGATCTCCGACAAGAACCCGCTCGTCGCCGGGCCACTGAAGCGCACCGATTGCTCCTTGGTGTCGGATGGGGCGGCGGCGGTGGTGCTGGCCGACACCCAGACTGCGCTGGCCATGAAAAAGGCGGTGGTGTTTCGCGCCGCCGAGCAGGTCAACGATTTCCTGCCGATGAGCCGCCGCGACATCCTGGCTTTCGACGGCCCGGCGCTCGCCTGGAAAAAGGCGCTCGCCGCCGCCCGGCTCAGCCTCGACGATCTCGACCTGGTCGAGACCCATGACTGCTTCACGATCGCCGAATTGATCGAGTACGAGGCGATGGGCCTCGCGCCCAAAGGCGAGGGGGCGCGCGCCATCCTCGAAGGCTGGACCGAAAAGGGTGGCAGATTGCCGGTCAACCCGTCGGGCGGGCTCAAATCGAAGGGCCACCCGGTCGGCGCCACCGGCGTATCGATGCATGTGCTGGCCTCGATGCAAGTCACCGGGCAGGCCGGCGACATGCAGATCCCGGGCGCCTCGCTCGCCGGCATTCTCAACATGGGCGGCGCCGTGGTCGCGAATTTCGTCAGCATTCTCGAACCGCTGCGGAGCTGACCGGCGCTAGGTGTGGAACTGAAAACGCAACTGCGCCATAGTCTTGCTTGACCAGCCACCCGCTGTCCCGGCGAGTGCGCTGTGGCGGTGGGGGGGATATGCGGGACATCATCATCGCCCGGCGGGCGATGCTGGCGCTTGCCGCCGGCATTGCTGCGGGCGGTTGGCTGACATGCCCGACCAGTGCACAGCCGCCGGGTAAAGGCAGAGCGCAGCACTCGCGCACCCATCCCCACGTGATCGCGCTCGATCCCGGCCATGGCGGGGTCGATCCCGGCGCCATCAGCCCGCGCGGGATCTACGAAAAAGCCCTGGCCCTTGCGACCGCGCGCGAGCTGGCGCGCCAGCTCGATGCGACCGGCCGCTATCGCACCGTGCTGACCCGGCGCGGCGATACCTTCGTGTCGCTGCGCGAGCGCGTCGCACGGGCACGGGCGAACCGGGCCCAGTTGTTTCTGTCGATCCATGCCGATGCGCTGCCCGACAGCGCCATGCGCGGACTGTCGGTCTACACCTTGTCGGACCAGGCCTCCGACCGCGATACCGCAGCCCTCGCAATCCGCGAAAACAAGGACGATTTCGTCGCCGGGGTTCACCTATCGCATCAGCCTCGCGAGATCGGCGCGATCCTCCTCGACCTGGCGCGCCGGCAGACCAACAACCGGTCGCTGACGCTGGCGCGCGTGATTGTCGAGGAGCTTGGCCGCGCCGTGCCGCTCTTGGAAACGCCGCATCGCGAGGCCGGATTTGTCGTGTTGAGCGCGCCCGATATGCCCTCGGCACTGGTCGAGCTCGGCTGCCTGTCCAACCCCGGGGACGAACGATTGCTGCGGCAGCGCGCCCATCAGCAGGCTCTCGCGCGCGGGCTGACGCATGCCATCGATGATTATTTCGCGGCCGTGGTCGCCGCCTGACATATCCTGTCGTCATTGCGAGGAGCGCAGCGACGAAGCAATCTGGAACAGGCGAGCCGAAGTTGGGGCGAGATTGCTTCGCTTCGCTCGCAATGACGAATTGCCAAGGGGACCCCGGATGAGACTGGTTGAAACGAAGCGCGAGCGGGGCGTCGCCGATGCGGCGGAATGGCAGGCGCGGGTCGATCTCGCCGCGGCCCATCGCCTTGCCGTCGGCCATGGCTTCAGTGAAGGCACCACTTCGCGGCACTGAAGCGGCTGCTCGACCGCAGCGAGCCCGATTACGCGGATTGACGGCTGGCGGTGGGCCAGGGGCCTGGTATTGTCGCTGAACCTGTTCGGCGACGGGCTGCGCGACGCGCTCGATCCGTGGCGGGGGTGAGTGGGGCCAAAAACGCCGGGAGTGCGCGGGCGCGCCACCAATGCTATATCCTGGGACATGATTCCGGCGCCCCATCCCTGACCCGGGGCAGTGAAATGACGGCACCGATAACCGGCAAGGGCGAGCCTCGGCCGGCTGTGAACCCGCTTGGCGGCAGGAAGGTGACGAGATGACCAATCCGCTGAGGACGCTTCAGGAATATGGCCAATCGGTGTGGCTCGACTTTGTCAGCCGCGAGCTGCTGAAGAGCGGCGGTCTTGGCCGGTTGATCGCTGAGGACGGGCTGCGAGGCGTTACCTCGAACCCGTCGATCTTCGAGAAGGCGATCGGGCATGGCGATGATTATGACGAGCTGATCGCCGCCGCCGAGAAGGCGGGCGATCTCGATCCCGGGGCGCTGTTCGAGGGTCTGGCGATCCGCGACATCCAGGAGGGTGCCGACGCGCTGAACCTGGTCTATGAGCAGACCCAGCGCCGCGACGGCTATATCTCGATCGAGGTCTCGCCCTATCTGGCGATGCAGACCCACGAGACGATCGAAGAGGCGCGCCGGCTGTGGCGCAACATCGGCCGCCGCAACCTGATGGTGAAGGTCCCCGCCACCGGGCCCGGACTGCCGGCGATCCGCACGCTGATCGGCGAGGGCATCAACGTCAACATCACCCTCCTGTTCTCGCAGAAGGTCTATGCCGCGGTCGCCGACGCCTATATCGGTGGTCTCGAGGATCTCGTCGCCAAGGGCGGCGACCCGCACAAGGTCGCCAGCGTCGCGAGCTTCTTCGTCAGCCGTATCGACACACTGGTCGACGAGGCGCTCGACCAGCGGATCGCCGCGACCACCGATCCTGCCGAAAAACAGCGTCTCGCCGCGCTCAAGGGCAAGGTGGCGATAGCCAACGCCAAGCTCGCCTATCGGCTCTACCAAGAGCTCTTCAGCGACGAGCGCTGGCAGCGCCTAGCGCAACAGGGGGCGCAGACGCAGCGCCTGTTGTGGGCCAGCACCGGAACCAAGAACAAGGCATACAGCGACGTGCTCTACGTCGAGGAGCTGATCGGGCAGAACACCGTCAACACGATCCCGCCGGCGACGATGGACGCCTTCCGCGACCACGGCCGGCTGCGCGCCAGCCTCGAAGAGGATGTCGCCGGAGCCGAGGCGGTCATGGCGACGCTGCCCGGCGCCGGCATCTCGATCGACGCGATCACCGCGCGACTGGTCGAGGACGGAGTGCGCCTCTTTGCCGATGCTGCCGACCAGCTTTACGCGGCGGTGCAAAAAAAGCGCCGCACGGTGCTCGGCAGCAAGCTCAATGCGATGAGCTACAAGCTGCCGAAGGATCTGGAAGAGGCGGTCCAGGCGGCGCTCGAAGATTGGCGAAGCGAGGGCAAGGTCCGGCGCCTGTGGGCGGGCGAGGCCTCGCTGTGGACCGAGGCGGATGAGGGAGGGTGGCTCGGCTGGCTCACCATCGTCGATGGGCAGCTGAAGGCGGCCGGCCATCTGGAGGCGTTTGCGGCCGAGGCCAAGCGCGCCGAGTTTACCGATTTATTGTTGCTCGGGATGGGCGGATCGAGCCTCGGCGCGGAGGTGCTGGCGCACAGCTTCGGTGGCCGGCCGGGCTTCCCGCGATTGCAGGTGGTCGATTCGACCGACCCGGCGCAGATCCGGCGGATCGAAAGCTCGCTCGACCTGAAGCGGACGCTGTTCATCGTCTCGAGCAAATCGGGCAGTACGCTCGAACCCAACATCTTCAAGCAATATTTCTTCGAGCGCGCCGCGGCCGCCTTGGGTGAAGCGGCAGCGGCAACGCATTTCATCGCGATCACCGATCCGGGTTCGTCGGTCGAGAAGATGGCGCGCGCGCAAGGGTTCCGCGGCGTCTTCCACGGCATGCCGACGATCGGCGGCCGCTATTCGGTATTGTCCGATTTCGGCATGGTGCCGGCGGCCGCGATCGGCATCGACACGAGCGCCTTTCTCGAACGGGCGGCCGAAATGGCGCGCTCCTGCGCGGTCAGCGCGCCGCCGGTCGAGAACCCCGGGGTCATCCTCGGCGCGATCCTCGGCGTCGCGGCGCAACACGGGCGCGATAAGCTGACGGTCATCACCTCGCCCGGGGTTGCCTCGCTCGGCGCCTGGCTGGAGCAGCTCCTCGCCGAATCGACCGGGAAACTCGGCCGCGGCATCGTCCCGGTCGATTCCGAACCGGTCGGCGCCCCGGCGGTCTATGGTGCCGACCGTCTGTTCGCCTATCTGCGGCTGCCCTCCGATCAGGATGGCGAGCAGGAGGCGGCCGTCGCCGCGCTCGAAGCCGCCGGACAGCCCGTGGTGCGCATTATCGTTTCCGAAGTCGCGCAGCTCGGTCAGGAATTCTTCCGTTGGGAGATGGCGACCGCGGTCGCCGGCGCGATCCTCGGCATCAACCCGTTCGATCAGCCCGATGTCGAGGCGCAGAAGGTCAAGACGCGCGAGCTGACCGCTTCTTATGAGAAATCGGGCGCGCTGCCGCCGGAAACGCCGTTCTTCGCTGCGCAGGGGATCGCCCTCTTCGCCGATCCGGCGAATGCGCTGGCGCTCAAATCCGCGACGACGAGCCTCTCCGGCGTGCTGAAGGCCCATCTCGGCCGGGCCGGCGCCGGCGATTACGTGGCGCTGCTCGCCTATATCGACCGCAATCCGGCACATACCGAGGCATTGCAGCGCATGCGCCGGATGCTCCGCGATCACCTGCGAACCGCGACCTGCCTCGGCTTTGGGCCGCGCTTTCTGCATTCGACCGGGCAGACGTATAAGGGCGGCCCCAACAGCGGCGTCTTCGTGCAGATCACCTGTGAGGATGCCGCCGATCTCGCCGTGCCCGGACAGGCTTACAGCTTTGGCGTGGTCAAGGCGGCGCAGGCGCGCGGCGATTTCGACGTCTTGGCCGAACGCGGCCGGCGGCTGCTGCGCGTGCATCTGCCGGCCGATCTCGATGCCGGGCTGAAGACGCTCGCGCAGGCCATAGAGCAAGCGCTGAAATGACTTGCGGTTTCAGCCCCCACCCTTCCCTCCCCCGCTTGCGGGGGAGGGTATTAAGGCGGGTGGCCATCAGTAACACCCTCCCCCGCTTGCGGGGGAGGGAAGGGGTGGGGGCTATTGCCGCCCGGGCCCCGAATTGAGATCGGAGATCTAGCCATGCAGCTCGGGATGATCGGCCTTGGCCGGATGGGCGGCAACATCGTGCGGCGGCTGATGCACGCCGGCCACAGCTGTGTCGTCTATGACAAGAGCACTGCCGCGGTCAGCGGTCTGGCGAGCGAGGGGGCGGCGCCAAGCCGCGACCTCACCGATTTCGTGCGCCAACTCGACAAGCCGCGCGCGGTCTGGGTCATGCTGCCGGCGGGGGCGATCACCCACGACACGATCGTCGAGCTCTCGGGCCTGCTCGACCCCGGCGATATCCTGATCGATGGCGGCAACTCGTTTTTCCAGGACGATGTGCGCCACGCCGAGATGCTGAACACTAAGCGCATCCGCTATCTCGATGTCGGCACCAGCGGTGGCGTGTGGGGCTTGGAGCGCGGCTATTGCATGATGATCGGCGGCGACCAGGATGCCGCCGAGCATCTCGACCCGATCTTCGCCGCGCTGGCGCCGGGCATCGGGTCGATCCCGCCGACGCCGGGGCGGGAAGGGCGCGACAAGCGCGTCGAGCACGGCTACCTCTACTGCGGGCCGGCGGGCGCCGGGCATTTCGTCAAGATGGTGCACAACGGCATCGAATACGGCCTGATGCAGGCCTACGCCGAGGGATTCGACATCCTGCGCAACGTCAACTCGCCGGCGGTGCCGGAAAACCGGCGCTATCAGCTCGACCTCGCCGATATCGCCGAGGTCTGGCGGCGCGGCAGCGTGGTCTCGTCCTGGCTCCTGGACCTGAGCGCGATCGCCCTGGCGGAAGATGTCAACCTCAGCGAATTCTCCGGACACGTTGAGGATTCGGGCGAGGGGCGCTGGACGATCCAGGCGGCGATCGAGCAGGCGGTGCCGGCCGAGGTGTTGTCCGCGGCACTCTATACCCGCTTTCGTTCGCGCCAGGACCACACCTTTGCCGAGCGCATCCTATCGGCGATGCGCAAACAGTTCGGTGGTCATCAGGAGCCGCCGAAGGGATAAAGCGCATGGACAACGCGCATGATTCTCCAGCCGGCCGGCTTGGGCGCGGGCATCGAGCGCCGCCGTGCGCGATGGTCATTTTCGGCGCGAACGGTGACCTGACCAAGCGCCTGCTGATGCCCGGGCTGTACAATCTCGCCAGGGCTCGCCGGCTGTCGGACAAGTTTGCGGTGATCGGAATCGACCGCTCCGAATGGTCGGAAGAGAATTTTCGCGCGAACCTCGCCGAGGGGGTACGCAGCTTTGTCTCGGACACCGCGACCGGCTCCGTCGCCGAGGAATTCGACGCCGACAGCTGGGACATCATCGCCTCGCGGATGAGCCATCTCGATGGCGACGCGACCAACCCCGAGCTCTACGGCCGGCTTGCTCGGATGCTCAAAAAAGTCGAAGCCGAGCACGGCACCGGCGGCAACGTGATCTTTTATCTCGCCGTGGCGAACTCGCTGTTCGGCACGATCATCGAGCGGCTCGCCGAGGCCGGCCTCACCGAGGAGAAAGACGGCCACTGGCGGCGTGTCATCATCGAGAAGCCGTTCGGCACCGATCTTGCCTCGGCGCACGCCCTCGATGCTCGTCTCCTCAAGGTGCTTTCGGAGTCGCAGATCTACCGGATGGACCATTTCCTCGGCAAGGAGACGGTCCAGAACATCATGGTGCTGCGCTTTGCCAACGGCATCTTCGAGCCGCTGTGGAACCGCGATCATATCGACCATGTGCAGATCACGGTTGCCGAAACCGTCGGGGTCGAGCGCCGTGCCGCGTTCTACGAGGCGACCGGCGCATTGCGCGACATGGTCCCGAACCATGTCTTCCAGCTCTTGAGCCTCACCGCGATGGAGCCGCCCAACTCATTTGGCGCGGATGCCGTGCGCACCGAAAAGGACAAGGTGCTTGAAGCCGTGGTCCCGCTCACCGGCGACGATACGCGGCGCAACGTCGTACGCGGGCAATACACCGCGGGCATCGTGCGCGGCCATCCGGTGAAAGCCTACCGGGAGGAGGAAGGCGTCGCGCCCGACAGCATGGCCGAGACCTATGTCGCGGTGCGGCTCGGCATCGACAATTGGCGCTGGGCCGACGTGCCGTTCTATCTGCGCACCGGCAAATCGATGACGCGGCGCACCACCGAGATCGCGATCCAGTTCAAACGGGTGCCGTTCGCGCTGTTTCGCGATACGCCGGTCGACACCCTCACCCCGAATGTCCTCGCCTTGCAGATCCAACCCGATGAAGGGATATCGCTGCAATTCGGCGCGAAGCATCCGGGCCCGGAGATCCGGCTCGGCGGCGTGCGCATGGATTTCCGCTATCGCGATTACTTCCACACCGAGCCGAGCACCGGCTACGAAACCCTGGTCTACGACTGCATGATCGGCGACGCGATGCTGTTCCAGCGCGCCGACAGCGTGGAGGCCGGCTGGGCGGTCGTGCAGCCGATCCTCGATCTGTGGCAAAGCGAGAAGACCGTGCCGCTCGAATTCTACCCCGCCGGCACGGCTGGCCCGGACGCCGCCGAGCAGCTGTTGTGGCGCAGCGGCCGGAAGTGGCGGCCGATCGGCTGAGAGATGCCCCGCCCGGTGATCGTCGCACCGTCGATTCTCTCGGCCGATTTCGCCCGGCTCGG
>JBGPTQ010000028.1:0-10065 GCA_041490725.1 Allostellaceae bacterium
AATTTCGGCCCCCGGGCGGCCGTCCCTTGCGGGCCGTCCCGGGGGTTCCGCGGCGGCCTTGGCCAGCATTTCGGCCGAGGAATCGACCCCGACGACCCGCGCCGCCGGCCAGCGCGCCGCAATCAGCCGCGTCACATTGCCGGCGCCGGCGCCGATATCGTAGACGCTCGATGGCGCCCCGGCATCGATGCGCTGCAACAGATCGAGCGCCGGCCGCAGCCGCGGCCCGGCGAATTTGAGGTATTGGGCGGGATCCCACGCCATTTCGAATCGATCTCCGGCCGCGCGTCAGGCCGGATCGAAGGCGGACACGCCGATCCGCGCGCGCCAGCGATGCGGCCGGATGCCGGCCCGCTCGAGAAAATCGCCAAGCCGCCAGCCAATCAGGCTGCGCCGGGCCAGAGCGGTGCCGCTCCAGGGATCGAACGCCGCCCACGGCACGAACGGGCTGCGCCTTCCATAGGCCCAGATTTCGACCCGCAGCGAGCGCCCGGCGCTGGGGCCCCGCGCATGGAAGCCGAACGTGTCGGCAACAATAAGCGTGTTGGCCGGCACCGCGAAGACGCGCGGCTCAGGCAAGCCCAACGCCGTCAAATCATCCGGGTCAGCGCGGAACGACCCTTGCCGGATCTCGGCATTCGGCGAGTGCCGCGCGGCAAGACTCATCCGTCGTTCCCAGGCGAGCCGTTCGGGCGTCAGGCGGTGCGAGCCCGGAACGTAAGTGAAGGGGCCCGCATCGGCGGCGACATCGGTCAGGAACAGCCATGCCTTGACGGTCGGATGAAAGGTGTCGGCGTGCAGCGCCGTCTGCGGATCGGGCGGGCCGTCCAAGGCATGCCGCAGGATGCTCTGGATCCAGACGACCGGCTCGGCATCGCGGCTGCCGATATAGCGGATCAGGCCGCGCCATTCCGGCGAGCGCAGAAGGGTGGTGAGTGCCGGCAGAGCGGCCAGCACTTGGGACCCGAGCGCGATCTTGCGCATGATCGTGTCGCCCTCGGCGATCTCGCGCAGCATTCCGCGATAGGCCTTGATCTGGCCGAGCAGCGCCGCGAATTCCGCCGCGGGCAGAAAATTGCGCCGGATCACGAAACCGTCGCGCGCGAAATCGTGCCGGTCGGTGGCCGAAACCAACCCGGCGAGCCGAGTTCGGCGCGCGGCGGCGATCCGGTGCGCGAGCGCAACCCGAGCGACATGCAGACCGTGTTCGTTCAGCCGGCGGCTGCCGATCACCCGGTTGCGCTCGAAGGATTTCGTGCCGGTCAGAAGCTGCGCGGTCCACAGCGGGACCATCGCGGCGCGGCCTATCTGCGCCAGCATGCGCGCTGTCCTCTGCTCCAAGCCGCATTCATCACCCTGCTCTCCCGCGTGCAGGATACCACCCTCGCGCCGCAGCAGGACCGCAGAAGCCGGTCAATCGCCCGGAGCCGACCCGCCGGGAAGCGGAGCCTCATCGGCCGGTTCGCCGATCAAATCGGCGCGCGGCACCAGCATGTTGCGCGCCGATTGACGCATTCTCGACGGCACAAGGCGCAGCGTCCGCATCGCGAGCGCGGCGTGGCCGGGGATGACGATCACCGCGCGGAGCCGGCGCAGCCCGCGACCGACCAGCTCCGCGGCGCGATCGGCGTCGACGATCGCGAGCTGCGGCTCGCGCAATCGGGCGGCGGCTCGGATGCCAAGGCGGCTGGGGACGACGACGGCAACCGATACGCCAGCCGCGCGCAACCGCCGGCGCAGCGTGGCGCCGTAGTTCAGGAACGCTCCGGTGATGCGCAGCGCGGTTCTCGGATCGCCCGTCGCCGCCCGGCCGGCAAGGGGGCTCACGAGCAGGATTTCGCCGCGCCCGCGGCGGCGCATCGGCTCGCCGATTGCGGTGACCAGCCTCATGGCGCCGCTGATGTCCCGGCCGACGAGGTGGCGGCCAACCGGCTCCTGCGCCGGGCCGGCATGGACCAAGAGGGCATCCACCGGGGCACGGCGATCGAGGGTTGCGAGATAATCGGCGAGCGATGACGGGCTCTTTCCCGCCAGGCAGAAGGTCTCGACCAGGGCGCCTCGGTGCCGGCAATCCTCGGCCGTTTGGTCAAGCGTTTCCGCAACGCCGCCGATCAGGCATAACCTCACCCCGGGTTCGGCATAGGCACGCGCCAGCGCCACGCCGATTGCCTCCGATACGCCGGCTATAACCACGGTTCGCGAGCTCGCGCGCGGCGGACGCGCGCCCAGATCCGCCGCGCTGAGCGCCGGCAACGGATAAGGCCGCCGCTCGAGCCGCTCGACAATGCCGTCGATCGCACAGGCCTGCGAGGCACGCTCGTAATAGCCGCCTTTGACCTGTGTCGTTCCGACCAGCGCGCGCAGGAAGGCCGCCATCAGCCCGGGGTCCGGCGGCTGCGGATCGTGCCAGAACACGTCGAGCGGAGATTGGCAGGTCAGGCCGACGATATCGAAAACGGCATTGCCCATCACCTTGACGGGAACGCCATGGTGCAAGGCCGTCACGCCGACCGTGCTGTTGATCGTGACCACCCCGGCGGCGTTGCGCAGCAGCTCTATGGGGGTGCCACCTTGCAGCGCGAGGACCTGCTCGGCGACCCCGAAATACCCGGCCAGCCGCGTGATAAGCCCGCTCCAGCCGATCAGCCCGTTATCGAGCGGGTGAACGACGAAGACGAGCTTGCGCCGGCTGCCGCTGGCGGCAAAGGAGGCGATGATCTCGCGGACCGCCTCGCGCAGATCGCAGAACGGCGAGTGGGCGCGAATCTGGAAGTCGGCGGCGAGCTGGAGCGGCACCAGGAAATACGATCCGGGCATCGCTTGCAGCCGGCCTTTCTCGGCCGCCGCCGCACGCGCCGTAAACAGCTTTTTCGGGCGCGACCAGAGCCATCCGGCGTACTCGGCAAAGGGGTGGCAGATGCTGTGATAGCGGTAATGTGGATAAAATGGCCGCCCGAAGACCATGCCCAGATTGTAGGCTACATCGAGCGCCGCGATCAGCCAGAACGGCGTCTGAAACCGGGCTCGCAGCTCCGGCTCGGGGAGTTCTGCGGCGAGCGCACGGATCGCGCCCGGATCGCGCGGGAACCGCGAATAGGTCGTCATGCCATCATATTCGAGCGTGATCCAGTCGGGCCGCACATAGCCCAGATCAGTGGCGATCACGGCAATCCCGCGGGCCCGTGCCTCCTCGGCGGCGACGATGTGATAAGGGCGGCGGTCGCCGTGCAGGACGAGATCGGTAATCTGGTGCTGCTCCAATATGCCGGCGACAAAACCGCGCCAGTCCGCGGAGCGTCCGCGAAAATGCGTCGCCGGCAAGCGCCAGAACAGCTGGTCGCCGAAATGAAGGTTGATCCGGTAGACGCGGTGGCCGCGCGCGATCAAGGCGCGGCCAAGCCGATCGAAGCAGCTCGAGATCGGGCCTTGCAGGAACAGAAAGGATCGCGGCCCGGCCATCGCTTGACTGGGCGGGGCACCGGGCCCCCTCGTCTGGTCCATGGCGTAGGTGGCCTGGTGCCCGTCCATCCCGCGATCCTCGGGGCTAGGCGGGATCGAAAGCCGACAGGCTGCCGCGGGCGCGCCAGCGCTGATGCCCGAGCCCGATGCTCTCGAGGAGATCGACCGATTTCCAATAGAAGATCGGCTTGCGCAGTCCGAGCGCGGCGATCGACCACGGGTCGAGCCCGGTCCACGGCAGGAATGGGTTGCGCCGGCCCATAGCCCAGATCTCGACCCGGGTCGTCGGCCGGACGCTCGCGCCCCGGGCATGAAAACCGAAGGTGTCGGCGACGACGAGGGTGTTGGCCGGCGCCGAGATCGCTCGCGGCGGCGGCAGGCCAAGCTCGTTCAGACTTGCCGGCGAGATCGCACGGGTGAGCTTTTGCTCGGGTCGGCGATATGCCTCATTTGCCGGCCGGCTCGCCTCGATGCTCATCCGCCGCTCCCATGCCAGGCGCTGCGGCGTCAGGCGATGCGAGCCCGGCACGTAGACGAACGGCATCGCATCCGGACCGACATCGGTCAGGAAGAGCCACGCCTTGACGGTCGGATGAAAGGTGTCGGTGTGCAGATCGCGCTGCGGATCGGGCGGACCGTCGATCGCGCCGGCAAGGACGGTCTGGATATAGACCATCGGGGCGGCGGCGGAGGACCCGGCATAGCGGAGCAAATTGCGGTATTGCGGGAGATCGAGCAGATGCCGCGCCGCCGGTACGCGGGCGAGCGCCGCCGGATCGAGGGCGATGTGCCGGGTGAGCGTGTCGCCTTCCACCATCTCGCGCGCTGGCGCCCGCAATGCCCGGACCTGGTCCACCAAGTCGGCAAACACCTCCGGCGGCAGAAAGTTGCGTTTGACGATAAAGCCGTCGCGATCGAGGTGCCGGCGATCCTCGGCCGTGATCAGCCGCGCCAGACGGCGACGGCGCGCCTGCGCGAGCCGCCAGGCGGCGGCGACCCGCGCGGTATGCAACCCATGTTCGTTGAGCCAACGATTGCCGATGATCGGGTTGCGCGCGAAAAACTTTTCCTGCGTAAAGACCTGGGCAAGCCACAACGGCATCAACAGGGTTTGACGCATCAGCGAAGGCATTGCGCTTTCTGACCCCCAACCCCAACCATCTTGTCAGTGGCGCGCAGCGCCACTCTATCGCCCGGCGTCGCGCTCTTACCGGATCGCCAAAAAGTACTCCGGGCACATTGCCCGCCGAGCCTTGGGCCGCTCCCACGGACGAGATGGCCCCCTATTTAACGGAACACCAAGGCTGCGTCAGCAATCCCAATCCTAGGGGGAGAATCTTGACCCGATCGCCCGGGTTGTCCATAGATTTTCTTCGACAATCCGCGCTTGTCGCGTTCACCAATTATTACCGAACGTTGCGCCGCCGCCGATCAGATCACCCGCGCGGCGCGCAACGCGGCGATCTCTGCCGTCGCGTAGCCGAGCTCGGCGAGCACCGAATCGGTGTCGGCGCCGATCTGCGGCGGCGGCGTCTCGATGCTCGGACCGCCATGGGCGAATTTGAACGCGGCGAGCGGCACCTCGAACGGGCCGTCGATCCCGGGAGCGCCGGCATGATGATGGACGACGCCACGGCTTGCCACGTGCGAATCGTGCAGCGCCTCCGCCATCGACCGCACGCGCGCCGCCGGGACGTGGCGCGCCTGGAAGAAGCGCTCCCAGTCGGCCGCGGTTCGCGTCTTGAGGATGTCGCCGAGCACAGCGGCTTCGCGCTCGCGGTCTGCCTCGCGCGCCGCGTTGTCGTCCTTGGCCATGTCGGGCCGCTCCAGCGCCTGCCACAACCGGCGCTGCTGGCGCAGATTGCTGGCGCCAAGCATGACCATCCCCTCCTTCGCCTCGTAGCCGCTATTGGTGGCATAGGGCTGCTTGTTGCCGTGCGGCCGCGGCTCGGCGCCGTTGCGCAGGTACCCGGTCAGATGCGAGCTCATCAGGATCATCGCGACATCGAGCATGGCCAGGTCGATGCGCTGGCCCTTACCGGTGCGCTCGCGCTGGAACAGCGCGCTGGCCAACGCGAAGGCGGCCATCGTGCCGGTCGCGTAGTCGACCGCCGGCGCGCCGAATTTGATCGGGTTGACCTCCTCGGTACCGGTCATCGCCATCAGCCCCGAGGTCGCCTGGATCACATGATCGTAGGCGGTCTGCTCGTGGCGCGGGCCATCCTGGCCGAAGGCCGAGATCGAGCAGTAGACCAGCCGCGGGTTGATCGCCGCCATCGCCTCATAGCCGAGCCCGAGCGCAGCGAAGGCGCCCGGCCGGTAGTTTTCGACCAGGACATCGGCGCTCGCGACCAGGCGCTTCAAGATCTCGCGTCCGCGCTCCTCTTTCAAATCGAGGGTGATCGCGCGCTTGTTCGAGCCCTGGGTCAGGAACGAAGTCCCCATCTGGCTGCGGTTGAGCGCGCGATCGGTGCCGCTGCTGCGGCTCTGATCGGGGTCGTCCGGGTGCTCGACCTTGATCACGTCGGCGCCGAGCACTGCCAGCTGATAGGCGGCGAACGGGCCGGCCAGCACATGGGTGATGTCGATGATGCGAATCCCCTCGAAGGGTCGGGTCATGGTGGGCTCCCGGGCTGTGCGGCTTGGCCACGCGGCACGCCGCGGCGTGCCGCATCGTGTCATCGCGGCGCCGCCATTGCCAAGCCGCTTGCCGCGACGGCTGATCGGGCATAGAGAAACCAGCAGCTTTTGCCGGCAAGGCTTCCGGGGGGATGAGGAACGGCAGAGGGGGGATAACCGCGGCGCGCGCGGGAGCGCTGGCCGCGATCGTAGTCGCATGTGGCATCGGCTCGGCATCGGCCGGCAACGCGGCTCGCGGCAAGGCGGCGAGCGCGGCGGTCGACGTCGAGACCGTGTCCTTTGCCGATGCGCGAGGTCCGGTGCGGGTGGTGCGCGGCCCGCGACACTTGGCTCCGCCAGTGATAACCCCGCCGGGACATATGGAAACTGTCAGCTTTGGCTCCGGCTCCACGGAGCAGGTCACAGTGATTCGCGGCGGACCGTCGAGCCCCGTGCGCGGGCCGGATCCGGCGGTGCAGACCCGCATCGAAAAAATCGGCTTTGCCGATCCGCTGCTGCCGGCGGTGACGGTCGTGCGCGGCAGCGAGTCGCGCGATTGGTACTCGATGGACCTGTTCGGCCCGGCCAATGGCGGCGAACTCGACCGCATCACCTTCGCCGTCGATGGCGTCGAATCGCGGCATGGCGGCGACCCCCGCATGTGGCGACCGGAACCCGATGGGCCGCAGGGGCCGATGCAGGTCAGCGCCGCGGCAGCCTTCGATGTCGGCGGCGGCGACCGGTTCGATCTTCGGCAAAACCGGCTGCTCGGGCGGGCCTATCTGGCGCAGATGTTCCGCCGCTACGGCAATTGGGCGGACGCGCTGGCGGCGTACAACTGGGGTCCCGGCAATGTGGATCTGTGGATCGCCGGCGGACGCAGTCCCGACCGGCTGCCGCTCGATGTCGCCCGCTACATCGCCCGCGTGCTGCGCGGCGCCTTGATCCCCTACGCCGGGCTGTAGCGCTGCGCCGGTTACCAGGAAACCGCGGCCCTATGCCGCACTCGGCTTGATCTTGTCCCTGAGCGCGGCGAGCGCGTCCGGCGTGTCGACATCGACGAGCACGCCGTCGCTGTCCATCTCGACCTCACAGACCAGCTCGGCATGCTCGCCGATCAGGTGTTTGGCCCCGACATCGCCGGCCAGCTCGGCCATTTCCGGGAAGAAGCGCCGGGCCCACAGCACCGGATTGCCGCGCTTGCCGCGGCGCGTCGGCACGATGATGGCGCGCCCTTCCAACGGGTTGAACGCGGCGATCAGCCGGTCGAGGTCGCGGCCGGTGACCAGCGGCATGTCGCCGAGGCAGACGATGACTCCGTCGCACTCGGGCATCAGCGCCGCGAGGCCGCGCTTGAGCGAGGTCGACAGCCCCTCGGCAAAGGCGGGATTGCGCACCCGCTCGACCGGCAGTTTGCCGAGCGCAGCGTCGACGGAATCGGCCTGATTGCCGAGCACGGCGATGATCGGGCGGGCATGCGACGACAAGAGGCGCTGTGCGATGCGCACCACCATCGGCGTGCCGTCGATCTCGGCCAACAGCTTGTTCGACCCGCCCATCCGCCGCGACTGGCCGGCCGCCAGCAGTAGCGCGGCGATGCGCGGGCCGGGCGGCGGCTTCTTTTCCGCAGTTTTGGCAGCGGGCGCCGGGCTCGCTTCGGCGCGCGGCAGGGGCCGCGACGGGATCTCGGCCAAGAGCCCGCCCGCGCCCATTTGCATGATCTCGCGTGCGCCGACCGGCACGCCGGCGACAAGCCGCTCCAGGACCCAGTCGAAGCCGTTGACCTTGGGCGAGCGCGCACAACCAGGCAGGCCCAGCACCGGCGTGTCCCCGACATGGCCGAGCAGCAAGAGATTGCCGGGATCGACCGGCATGCCGAAATGATCGATCTGCCCGCCCGCCGCGACGACCGCCTCCGGGATCACGTCGCGACGGTCGACGATCGCCGAGGCGCCATGCACCAGCACCATGTCGGCGCCCGCTTCGATCGCCGCAGCGATGCGCGGCGCCAGATCGGCTGCGGCGTGCGCACAGCGTTCCTCGGCGGCGAGCGTGCAGCCGAGCGCGGCGAGACGCTGCTCGGTCACCTCGCTTGTCTTGTCGAGGATGCTTTCCTTGAACCCGGGCAGCCGGGTCTGGATCAGCGCGACCCGGCGCGGCACAAACGCGGCAACGCGCAACAGCGGCCCGCCGTCCGCGGCGAACGCGGCAGCGGCCTCGACCGCCGCTTGCGGGACGGCGAACGGGATGATCTTGACCGTCGCGACCATCTGGCGCGGCTCGACCACGGCAAAGGGCGGCAGGGTCCCCAGGGTCACCGCCTCATCGACCAGGTTCAGCCGGTCGAGCCGGTCGCGGTCGACGACGAAGAGGCCGCGCGCCTCGGCGAACAAATTCGCCCGGCCGGTGAAGGCGGGCGCCGTCGCGATACCAACCCCGGCGGCGGCTGCGGCGATCTGCGTTGCCGCCGCGTCCTCGCGAATGTCGCCGGGATCGAGCCGGGCCGCCACGATATGGTCGAGCCCCGCAGCGGCGATCAGCGCGATATCGGCCGGCGACAGCACGCGGCCTTTTTTCAGCACCGCTGTGCCGAGCCTGAGACTGTGCGCCAGGATCGCCCCCGCCGCCTCGGCGAGCGCGACTTCGCCGAATTTCATGGCGACCCCGCCGTTGGATACCCTCCACCGTCACCCCCGCGAAAGCGGGGGTCCAGGGCAAGCGACGGGACCTTCGCTCCTGGATTCCCGCTTTCGCGGGAATGACCGAAAGGGTTCATGCCGCCTCGGCGAGTCGGGCGTCACCTTTGCGCAGCACCTGGGTCATTTCGGCGAGGATCGAAATCGCGATCTCGGCCTGCGACACCGCCCCGATCGGCAGCCCAATCGGCCCGCGGATACGCGCGAAGTCGGGCTCGCCGAAACCGAGCTCGGCAAGGCGGCGCAGACGCGCGGCATGGGTCCGCTTGGAGCCGAGCGCGCCGATGTAAAAGCATTCCGAGCGCAGGGCGACGGCGAGCGCCGGATCGTCGAGCTTGGGGTCGTGCGTCAGAGTGACGACCGCCGAGCGATGGTCGGGTTTCAGCCGCTCCAGCGCTTCGTCCGGCCATTCGGTGGTCAACTCGACCCCGGGAAAGCGCGCCTCGGTGGCAAAGGACTGGCGCGGGTCGATGACAACAGTGCGATACCCGGTCAGGGCCAGCATCTGCGTCAGCGGCTGGGCGATATGCACCGCGCCGACGACGAAACAGCGCATCGGCGGGCTGAACACCTGGACGAAGACGCGGCCCGCTTGGGTGTCGAGCGTGACATTGCAGTCGGCCCGCAGCGCGTCGCGCATCGCCGCGCGTTGTGCCTCGTCGAGCGCGATCTCGCCGTCGAACCGGTCGTGGTCGAGCAGCAATTGTGCACCGCTCGCCAACTCGGTGGCGAGCGCGACCGAGCGGGCCTCGCGCCCGGCGGCGATCACCGCATCGAGGTATTTAGTTTTCATTCGACGCGCTCGACAAAGATCTCGATCTTGCCGCCGCAGGCCAAACCGACCTCCCAGGCCTGGTCGTCGGTGATGCCGAAATCGAGGAGGCGGGGCTTGCCGTCGCGGATCACCTCCTGCGCCTCGCCGACCACCGCGCCTTCGACGCAGCCGCCCGACACCGACCCGACAAAGGCGCCGCTGTCGGCAACGGCAAGCTTGGCGCCGGCCGGCCGGGGCGACGAGCCCCAGGTCTTGACCACCGTCGCCAACGCAACGCCCTGCCCCGCTTTGCGCCAGTGCGCCGCCTGTTCGAGGATTTCCGCCGTGTCGCTCATATTTCTCGCACTCCATAGCGTTCTTGCGCCATCGCGGCGGCGCTTTGCCGCTGGGCTGCCGCGCTGATCACGTCGACCAGGGTTTCCAGGCTTTCCAGATTGTGCACCGGCCGGAACTCGTCGACATAGGGCAGCATCGCCTTCATCCCCAATGATCTTGGCTCGAACCCCTCGTAGCGCA
>JBGPTQ010000029.1:0-9920 GCA_041490725.1 Allostellaceae bacterium
CCGGCCCCACAGCGATCCAGTGGCGAGGCACACCAGTGTGAAGCCGGCGCCGACCGGCGCCGCGGCTTGCGCGTCTTTGTCGGCGAGCGGATGGCGCCACACCAGCGCGACCGCGCTGGCGACCGTGATGAACATGTTGACCGAGAGCGCCATCCACGCCGAGGGGACATGGATGAACATGATCCGCACGCTCTCGCCCTGCTGGTAATCGGGCGGCGCCAACAGCAGCGACCACACGAGGCCGAGCGCCAGCATGCCCGAGGCTGCGACGCCAACCCAGGGCAGCACCACGCCGCTCACCCGCATGAAGCGCGCCGGGTTGGCAAGACGGGTCAGCATCGCGGCGCCTTTCTCGATCGGGCCATGCATTTTAGCGCAACGATGGCCTGCCGTCAGCGCGAGCCAGGGTCGCATCTGGGCCACACCTAGTCGAGCGGCCGTTAATCAAGGGCTTGCCGCAGAGCCGCGGCGGTCGCCAGCGGCGCGAGCGGCAAGGCGAAGAGGGTCACCGCGCCGAGCAGCAAGAGATGCGCGCGTGCGCCTTCCGTGGCGAGGATCGCCTCGACCGCCCCGGTGCCGAAGATCAGCGGCGGCAGATACAGCGGCAGCACCAGCAATGAGACCAGCACGCCCGGCCGCCTTGCGCCCAGGGTGAGCGCAGCGGCGGTCGCGCCCAACAGGCTCAGCGCCGGGGTCCCGATCAACAGCCCGAGCGTCAAAACCGGGATCGCCGACGGGTCGAGATCGACAAGCAAGGCGAGGACCGGGCTGATCAAGGTGAGCGGCAGGCCGGTCGTGACCCAATGCGCCGCGCCCTTGGCCAGCACGACGAGCTCGAGCGGCGCCGATGACAACGCGATCAGATCTAGGCCGCCATCGGCGTGATCGGACGCGAACAGGCGGTCGAGGCTCAACACCGAAGCGAGCAGGGCCGCCACCCAGATGATCCCGGCCCCGATCCGGCCGAGCAGCTCGGGCTCCGGTCCGACGCCGAACGGGAACAGCAGCACGGCGAGCACAAAGAACCCGAGGACGAGCCCGATGTCGCCGCCTTGCCGCAGGGAGAGCCGCAAATCGCAACAAAACAAGCCGAGAAGTGGCGTCATTGCCAGGCCGCGAGCGCTGCGTCGGCCGACGCCGCGAAGTCGTCGAGCACGATGACCGCCGCATCGCTCAGCGCGATCGGCTGGTGGGTCGCGATCGCCACCCTGCCGCCTGCCGCCCGATGTTCCGCGATCAGGGTTGCCAGCCGGGTCTCGCCATCGCTGTCGAGCGCGGCATCCGGCTCATCGAGCAGCCAGATCGGCGCCGGCACCGCGACGAGGCGGGCCAGCGCCAGCCGCCGCCGCTGCCCGGCCGACAGCCACCGACAGGGCCGATCGGCAACCGCGCCGAGCGCGAAGGCGGCGAGCGCCGGCTCGATGGCGGGCGCGGCCCCGCCGCGCAGGGCCGCCCAGAAGCCCAGCATCTCGCGCGCGGTCAGCGCCGGCTTCAACGCGTCGAGATGGCCGACATAGTGGATGGCGGCACGATACCGCGCCATATCGCGCCCCACCGGCACGCCGTCCCAGAAGAGGCGACCCGCGGCGGGGGTAAGCAGGGTGGCGAAGAGACGCAACAGGCTCGATTTGCCGCTGCCATTGCTTCCAGTGAGGACGAGCGCCCCGCCGGTCGGCACCCGGCAGTCGAGCCCGGCAAACACCAGGCGCTCGCCGCGCCGGCAGGCGAGGCCCTCGGCGACCAGCGTGCCCACATCGACGAACGGGTATTCCCCATTCATCATGTCCAGCTGCCCCATGGCCGGGCTGGTCCCGGCCATCCATGTCTTCTTCGGCGAAGGCGCCCGTTCCCGAGACGTGGATGCCCGGGCCGAGCCCGGGCAAGGGGATTTTTGTGCTGAGGGTCCCCAGCGATCGACCTGACCACGAGTTAAACCGGTCCGCCTAAAGGCCAGGAAAAAAGCGGCTCCGGAGGGGGTCCGGAGCCGCACGGTGTCCGGCCGACAGGATCGGTCGGATAGGAGGTTTGGGGGACAAACCTGTAAGGACGAACCCTACGCATCCAGTCTATGGCCCGAATTGAGACGTCAGTTTGCAGAAATTGCGGCGATTCAGTGATGAATCTCATCCGATCGGCCGACGGTCCTCGATGATTTTGCCGTCGTTGGGCAGGCTGCCTTCCGGCACAAGCGTGACGGTGCCCCGCAGCTTGGTCACGGCTTGCACGGATTCGGCAATAGAGGCCGCCGCCTCAGCGGGTTCGCCCATCTCCACCAGCAGAATCATCTGGTCCAGGCTCGCCGGGCGCTCGATGACCAGCCGGGCGCGGATGATCGATTTGTGCCGGCGGGCGATCTCGGCGATTTGCACCGGGTGGACGAACATGCCGCGCACCTTGGCGGTCTGATCGGCGCGGCCGAGCCAGCCGCGGATGCGATGGTTGGTGCGCCCGCAGGGGCTCTGGCCGGGTAAGAGCGCCGACAGATCGCCGGTGGCGAAGCGGATCAGCGGGTATTCCGGGGTCAAGGTGGTGACCACCACCTCGCCGACCTCGCCCGGGGCGACGGGCTCTCCGGTACCCGGACGCACCAGTTCGACAATGATCCCCTCGTCGAGCACCATGCCCTCGCAAAGCGCGCCGTCGGAAGTGCAGCTCTCATAGGCAATGAGGCCCAGATCGGCGGTGCCGTAGCACTGCAGCGCAGCGATGCCGCGCGCCGCGAACTCGACCCGCAGCGCCGACGGGAACGCCTCGGCGCCGACCAGCGCCTTCTTGAGGGAGCCGATATCGCTGCCCTCCTCGGCCGCGCGGTCGAGGAGGATCTTGAGAAACGACGGAGTGCCGACATAGGCGACCGGCTGCAGATCGGCGATCGTCTTCAGCTGCTGCTCGGTCTGGCCGGTGCCCGCCGGGATCACCGGGCAGCCGAGCGCTTGCGCCGCGCTCTCGAGCATCGCCCCGGCCGGGGTCAGATGGTAGGAGAACGTATTGTGCACGAGGTCGCCCGGGCGGATGCCGGCGGCATAAAGCGCCCGTGCCATGCGGAAGAAATCCGGCCGCCGTGCCTCCAATTCGTAAATCGGCCCGGGCGAGGCGAAGACCCGCGCAACCGCGGCGACCGGCACGGCACAAAATCCGCCGAAGGGTGGGGTCTGCCGTTGCAGCTCGATCAGATCGGATTTGCGGGTCAGCGGCAGATCGACCAAAGCGCGCCGGTCGGTGATGTCGTCGGGTCGCACCTTGGCCAGGCGGTCGCGATAGGCGGGGGCATGTTGCTTCGCCGCCGCGATGATTTGCGGCAGCACCGCCAGCAGAACAGCCTCGCGCTCCGCCGGGTCGCGCGTCTCCAGCGCATCATAGAAAGGCCGGTCCACCCGACTGCCTCCTCCTGCCCGATGCGGGGTTGCGCCCGAGCAAGTAGCGAGATTGCTCCGGGTTTGCCACCGGCATCAAGGGTTGTCGACGGCTTGCGTTGCGCATCCTTGCCGCCGGCCGCGCCGCTGTGCGCCCGGTTCTCGGTTATTGTTGAAAGGTGGCGCCACACTCGTTGCGAAACAACCTCGGGTTAGATACCCTCCTTGTATCGAGTATGGCAGCTGCGCGGGGGGCGGAGTGTCGGGCTTTCTCAGGCAGGTCATCCATGTGCTGTCCAAGGGGCGCCGACTGTGGGACTCGCTGCCGCTGGCGCTGGTCGTGCTCGGCCTGCTTGGCGGCTCGCCATCGGCTCAGGAACTCTCCACCGCCGAGCGCGCCCAGCTGCAAGCGCAAAAGGACGAGCTGTTCCAGCGAACGTTGCGCGATCCGGGAAACCTAGACGCCACCTTTGCCTACGCCGATGTCTCGGCCAAGCTTGGCGACAATGAGGCGGCGGTTTCGGCGCTCGAGCGGATGCTGCTGTTCAACCCGAACCTGCCGCGCGTTCAGCTCGAACTCGGCGCGCTTTATTTCCGGATGGGTTCGTATGAAATCGCGCGTACCTATTTCGACCTGGCGGCTGCAGCAAACCCGCCGCAGGAGGTGAAGGAACGAATCCAGACCTATCTCGGCGCGATATCGCGGCTGAGCGGGCCACAGCGGTTCTCCGGCTCCGTCTTTTTCGGCGTCCAGCATCAGTCGGATGCCAACCTTGCGGGCTCGTCGAGCATAAGTACGCCCTTCGCGGTCATCAATCTGCTTCCGCAGTTCGTCAAACGCAGCGATCTCAACGTGTTCGGAACTGGCTCGGTGCTTTACAGCTACGATCTGGGCACCCAGGAACGCGACACCTTCGAAATCGGCGGCATCGGCTTTGCCAACCATTATAGCCGTGTCACCCGGCTCGACCTCGGGTTCGTCGAAGCGACAGCCGGGCCGCGCTTCAACTTTACCGAGCCGCTGCCGGGGGTAAGCTCGGCCTCGCTCAAGCCCTATCTGATCACCAACGACGTGAGTCTGGGGGGAAACCAGTACTTCCACACGCTGGGCGTCGGGGGCGAGTCCACCGCGCTGATGTGGCAAGATTTGCGGCTCAAATCGGTGTTCGAATTTCGCCAAAAGAACTTCACCGACGCGTCCGATCGACCGCTGTCGCGCGGCTTCAACGGCAGTGACAAGCTCGTCACGCTCTTGCTCAGCAAGCCGATTACCGCCGCCCCTGAATCCGAGCTGAGCCTCGAATTCGACTTTCTCGACCAGGACACAAGGCCACTTCCCGACCCGGTTGCCCTGCTCCCTTACTACTCGAACAAATACTATGCCGGCGCCGCTGCCTATCGCATTCGCTATGACGACCCGACCGGATACCTCCGGCTTCCCTTGGAGACGACGTTTTCCCTGAGCCGCAGCTGGGCCAATTATGCCGCGCCCGACCCGTGCTGCGGCGTCGCGAGCAATCGTTCTGACCAGCGCTGGCGTTTCGGTATCTTACAAAGCTTCCCGGTCACCACCGATATCGCGATCCTCGTCCAGTTGCAGCGCGACATCGTATCCTCCAACGTGCCGCTCTATCACTATACCAGCAACAGCGTGGTGGTCGGCTCGCAGATCCGCTTCTGAGAAGCGGTTGCGGCACTCCGGCGGGCAGGCCCCTGTCGAGAGAGGCGCATTTGTCTCTCATGACAGGAGCTTGAACCGGCGCTATTCTTCCGGCGCCGATTGGTCTGCGCGGTTGTCCGAGGTTGGTAGGGCCGCCGCGAAGTGCTGATTGAGGAGAAGCGCTTATGCCCGGTTTCGCTCTGCTTGCGCTGCGTATCGCCGTGGTCGCCGGTTTGTTGCTGACGGCCGGAGCGAGTGCTCTGCTGGCCCAGGAACGGGTCGGGGTCAACAGCGCGGTCAATCCCGAGGCGAGCGGGGCGCCGCCCGGCGCGACGGCGCGACGGCTGGTCATCGGCCAGAATGTCGTGTTCAACGAGCACATCACCACCGCCGCGACCGGCCAGACTCAATTGCTGTTTCTCGATGAATCGTCGATGACGGTCGGCCCCAATTCCGATCTGACGATCGATCAGTTCGTCTATGACCCGAAGACCGGCACCGGAAAGCTGGCGATGAGCGCGACTCGCGGCCTGTTGCGGTATGTCGGCGGCAAGCTGAGCAAGCAGGACGAGGCGGTGACGCTGCGCACCGCCACGGCGACCTTGGCGGTGCGCGGCGGCGCGTTCATCTCGGAGATCGACGTCAGCGGCAAGGTCGACTCCGTTTTCCTCTACGGCAAAGGCCTGACGATCACTGGCTCGGCTGGCGGGTCCCAAACTGTGACGCGGCCTGGCTTCTCCTCCATCACCATCCCGGGCGGCTCGCCCTCGTCGCCGGGTCCCGCGCCGGCGGGGCTGCTGACGCACTTCACCCAACAGCTCGACGGTCGCACCGGCAGCACCGGCGGCGCCAAGAATATCCCGACCGACGCGAATGTCGTAGACAGCGGCATCTCGCAGACCGTCTCCGACAACGTCACCCAGAACGTGCAGCAAGCGGCAGCAAACCAGGGCGACACCCAGCCCGCTTTGCCGCCGAGCCTGATGCCGACGACCGTCCCGCTGCAGAACGCTGCGAACCAGCCGGACCAGTTGGCCGCCGGCTCGAACGGCACTGGCGGCAGCACCTCGTCGACCACGACCTCAGCTCCCTACGGCGGCTTCTACAAAACCACTCCTGGAACTGGCAGTTCGCGCGGGTTTGTCAGCAATAGTTCCGATTTCAATATTCCCTACACCGGCGGACAGATCGGAGCCGACGGGTTCTATACCGCGGATCTCAACGGTTCCACGATCAAGTTCCCCGTCGCGGCGAATGGCGGCTCCCTCAGCTTTGGGACTTCGGGAACGGATTCGCCGTTCGGGCCGATCAGCGGGACAAGCTTTATCACCGCCGACCGCACCTTTCTGTATGCGAACAGCATGGAGCACGAGATCGGCTTACCCGACGAGCATTCCTTCGTCTATGGCGGAATTCCGGTAAATGCCAGCTTCTATACTGCGACCGGCAGCCCCCGTATTTTCGCGTTTAATGTACAGCCCGATGCCGCGCTGCAATCGAACATCCCGTTCATCCGGGACGAGGCGGGCGGCAATCTTTCCAACCCCACGGTGTCTCCATTTTACGTGCTGGCACCGGCGACGAGCGCGTTCGCCAGTTACAACGGCACCACTAATACGGTGGGGGGGGGACGATCACTGCAGGCAAGCCTCGCGATCAATGGCACGGGGACGAGCCAGAGCTCGGTGCTGGTGATCGACACCGGCAGCTTTATTACCGCCGCCGATTCGGGGAAGCCTGCCGGGACCAGCATCGTGCGCGGCTCGTTTTTGGCGAATGGGACATCGCCGCTGGTTCGGATCGGTGGCAACGCCTCAACTCTCCCGGACGCGGCGGGGAACACCCTTTTCGGCGGCGACAGCATTAGCGGCTTTGTGCTCGATCAGGGCTTTTACGATCTCAGCCTCAACCGCCAAACCTCGACTTCCTCCGAAATCCCTTATGGCGGCACGACGACCAGCTACGGGTTCGCCCAGCCGGTGACAGCGACCACCGTGCCCTCGGGTGTTGGCACCAGCAGAACGTCGCAAACGCTGACCGGGTATTTTGGGGGCATCATGTATCCGCGAACCGGCAGTACCGCCGGTTCGCCCTATGCTGTCACCGGCACTACATCAATTAAGACGAATGCTCCAAACGGTAGCCTGACCTCGACGTTTACCGGCAGCGACCCGTTCGGCACCAATACCGTTGTGTTGCAGTTCGGCTTCACCCCGAATGTCGCCGGCACAAGACTCAGTAGTACGTTCATCGACGACAGCAACTTCTCGGCTGTCGAGAACCAGTTCACCGCCTCGCAGGTGAACGGCACGAACATTCAGCTGAATGGCGACCCGACCCAAGCCTCGCGCATCGCGTTGGTGTCCTCCGGCGTGGTCCCGACGAGCAGCCTTCTGCCGAACGGGTTGTGTAGTTCCTGTCAGTTCTTGCAGTGGGGGTATTGGACGGGCGAACTCGACACGCCAAACAGCGCAGGCACCGGCTTCTCGCGCAACGACCGCGCGCATATCAACACTTGGGTCGCCGGGATCCCGACCTCGGTCACCGACATCAACACGCTGACGGGAACTGCGGTCATCGGCACCTATACCGGCAATGCGCTCGGCTCGGTCGTCAACAACGGCGCCAGTTATCTCGCCGCCGGCGGCTTTACCGGCACCTATAATTTCGGCACGCAAAGCGGCTCGGTGACGCTCAGCAATTTTGACGGGCACACCTTCTCGGCGACCGGCAGTGCGCCGCTGACCGGCGCCAATTACAACTTCACCGTGGCGCAGACAGGCGTCGCCGGAAAGGTCAACGGCACCTTCTACGGCGCGATGGCGAAGGAAACCGGCGGTAGCTTTGCCGTCCAGTCGACGCTCGGCCCGAGCTACGTCGCCTCCGGGATCTTCGCCGGCAGGCGCTAGCGGCAGACCCCGTCCGCGATCGTCACCCGCGGGCGGGCACAAGCCCCCGTCGAGAGAGGCGCATGCGCTCTCTTATAACAGCGCAGCGAGCACTATTCTGCCTCCTCTTCGTTGTCACCGTGGGCGCTCGAACTGCCGCGGGGCTGCGCATCAGGAGACGCCTTATGCCCGGTTTCGGTCGATGGCAACGGCGTCAGCCTTTACGGTGGCAACGCGATCTCCGGTTTTGTCCTGGATCAGACGGCGTATTCCAGCGGGAGCAACGGAGCCGTCGGCGCCGCGGTCATCCCGTCGACGGCTTCCGAGGGTCCACTATCGGGGACGGCGACGAATTATGGCTTCGTCCAGCCGGCGATCCCGGCCGCCGAGCGCGTCGGCCGGGGCGGCCTTCGGCTCGCGCGCGAATGTCCAAGGAGCCCTGGCTCTAACGCTGGCGAAGGAGGCCGATACGGCCCGCCGCCCATCGCCGGTACAAATCCGATCCCGCGATCCCCATATTGGCAGCCGACTGGAGGTCCGCGATGGCGAGCAGAATCAGTAAATTTGTGCGCGCGCTCTACCGCACGGGTGGGGCGGCCCTGGCGATCTTGGCGCTCGGCTGCGTGACGCCCATCCCGGGCGGTGCCGCGGTGGGCTCGGGCCCACCGTCGCCCGCAGCGGCGCGCATCTGGATCTATCGCGACTATCAGCCCTTCCAGACCCTGGCACGTCCCTATGTCAGGCTGAATAGCGCGATCACGGCAATCTCGGAGCCCGGCGGGGCCTTCTATCGCGACGTGCCGCCCGGTCAATATCTGATCACCGTAGATACCTACGGCGAGGATTTCTACCAGTTCGCGACGGTAGCCCTCCGCGCCGGCGAGACGGTCTATATCAAGGTCGAATCGCTGCGGGGCTGGGCCAGCGGCGGCGGCGATCACGGCACCGACTACGAGCGCGACACCTTCTACACCCGCATCATACCGCCCGAGATCGCCCAGGCCGAGATCGCGCGCACGCCATTCTACGGTGGCGGCTGAGTGAGCCTATCAGAAGCGTCGCCCGCCTGCGGCGACAAGCCCGCACTTTCAAGCCGGCGCGCGAGCCTCAGCGTATCGAACGGCCGCGATCAGACGCCTGATGGATGCCGCCGTTTGTATCCGGCAACGGGTGCCAGGCATCACAAGCAGCGGATAGTCCAATTCGTGAATGTGCCCCAGTCGGGCTCGCGTCTCTCGCTGCTCTCAATCACCCGATAGCCCTTGGGGCAGGCTTGTCGAGCCAGCCGGCGATTTGGCGCGTCGGAGCCGCCCGCGACCCCCGGCCCCTCGATGCGGAAGGTGTCTGCGTCGATCCGGCTGACGGCCGACTCGGTGCAAGCGGCGAGGCCGGCCGATAGCACGGCAAGGAATGCGACGAGGGCAGAGCGGCGCATGGCGGCTTCTGGGGTTTAGGGGTTTGTGGTCGCGCGCTTGAGCTTAGCACCCTAGCCGGCTCGCGCGGCGAAGACCAGGAGCCATAACGGAAGCTGCCCGGCCCGGATATGACCGGCCTCGCCCTGGGACCGCGAAGAGCGTATCGCCCCAACTGACCCCGCTGCGTCGCGACGCGGCGCAAGCAGCCCAGATACGGCAACGGCCCGCCGGCATAGCCGGCGGGCCGCGCAGTCTGCAGGCGATCGGACTAGAACTTGACCTTGAAAGTGTAGGCGATCGCATTGTCGTCGCCCTTCGTGTTGGCGAGGGTCAGGCGATGGCCGAAGGTGTATTCGAAGCCGGTGTCGATGAACGGGACCGGGCTCCAGATCAGATTGAGGTGGCTGGCCAACAGTTCCTTGTTGTAGCCGGCCGTCGTCGCATTCGCCTGGACCAGACTGATCGGGAGGTCCTGGTGAATGATGCCGAAATCGGCGGTCGAGCGCAGCGTCGGCGTCCACCAGTGCTGATAATTGACCTGCCCGCCCCATTGGCTGACCGTGGCGGCTCTCACCAGCGCCCCATTGGGCGCGGTGGTCGAGCC
>JBGPTQ010000030.1:0-9686 GCA_041490725.1 Allostellaceae bacterium
CAGGGTGGGAGGAACAGTTCCTCGCCGCCGGAACTTCCGATAAAGATGAGCATCTGCTCGAGTCAGCGGGCACAAATGAGTTCGATCGCAAGGATAGATCGAACTGAAGCTCACCGCCCGCGCCCGGGATCTGCCGGCCCTGGCGCGCGCGCTCAAAGCCCGGGCATCCGGTGGCGGCGGCGGCCAGGCGCGGCTGGTCAGCACCTATTTCGACACATCGGATCATGCGCTGGCTCGGCAGGGCCTGGCGCTGCGCGTGCGCGAGTGCGATGGGCATTTCATCCAGACCGTCAAATCGGCTGCCCAGTCCGGCGCCGGGCTCGCCCGCGGGGAGTGGCAAGACGCGATCGCCGGCGCGCAGCTCGACCCACAGGCACCCGAAACCGGCCGTTTTCTAGCGCCCGAAATTGTCGGCCATCTGATCCCGCTGTTCCGCACCGAGATCGCCCGGCGCACGATCGCGCTCTCCCCCGCGCCCGGCACGCGCATCGAGGCGGCGATCGATCGCGGCCGGGTCTGTGCTCCCGCCCGAGATGTGAGCGAACCCATCAGCGAACCCATCAGCGAAATCGAACTCGAACTGAAGAGCGGGCCATCGGCGGCGCTTTATGATGTCGCGCTCGGCCTGCTGGCGGTCGCGCCGGTGCGGCTGGAGCGGCGCAGCAAGGCCGAGCGCGGCTATCGGCTGGAAGCGGCGGAGGCGGCACCGGCCACTTCCGTCCATGCCGCAGCCGTCGATCTCGATCCGTGGCTGAGCGGCGATGACGGGCTGCGACGCATCGGGGTCGCCTGCCTCGATCAGATAATGCGAAACGAGGCGGCGGTCCTCGCCGGCGTGCCTGAGGGCATCCACCAGATGCGCGTCGCGGTGCGCCGCCTGCGCGCAATCCTCGCGGCGTTCGGCCGGATGCTGCCGGCCGACCAGCGGCGCTCGGCCTCGGAGGGGCTGCGCTGGCTCGCCGATGCGCTCGGGCCGGCGCGCAATCTCGATGTGTTCGAGACGGCGCTCATTGCCCCGGCACTCAATGCGCTTGCCGAACCCGGGGGCATCGCGGCGCTGACCGTGGCGGCCGAGCGCCGGCGCAAGGCCGCCTATGCCAAGGCGGCCAAGGAAATTCGCTCGATCCGCTACACCGCGTTGCTGTTGCGCCTCTTGTGCTGGTTCGAATGCCGCGGCTGGCGCGACAGCACCGCGTCGCACGACCTTCGCCGCCCGATCGCCGCCCTGGCCTCCCGCATCCTCGATCGGCGCCGGCGGGTGGCGGCGCGGCGCGGCAAGGGCTTCGCCGAGCAGTCTGCGCCGGAACGGCACAGGCTGCGCATCGCATTGAAGAAGCTGCGTTATGCGACCGAAATGCTGGCCCCGTTGTACGATGCGGCCGAGGTCAGGCGTTTTATGAGGCCGCTGAAGCGGCTGCAGGACGATCTCGGCGAGGCCAACGATGTGCGTGTCGGCCACGCCATCGTTGCCCAGCTGGCGAAGCCAAAGGACCGCGCCGGCGCGATCGCCGATGCGGGAAGAAGCGTGCTCGCTTGGCACGAGCATCGTCTCGCCCGACACGAGCCTCGCCTGCGCAAGCATCTCGATCGCTTGCTCGCGGCCGAGCCGTTCTGGACCCGTTGAGGCGGCCGCTCAGCCCGCGCCGGCGGCAAACCGCGGCATCACCTCGCGGGCAAACAGCCGCATCGAGGCGAGCGCGGGCGCGAGCGGCATCGCGTTGAAATTGACCTGCAGCGAGGCGTGCTCGAACCCGCCGAACTCGTGCTGCATGCGCTGGATGGTCGCGGCGATCTCGTCGGGCGAGCCGATCCAGGCGGCTCCCGAGGCGATCTGCTCGGCCGCGTTGGACGCGCGCAACCCGGCGATTACCTTGTCATAGCCGGGATAATCCTTGGATGTCCGGCCGTCGAGCCAATCGCCGGCAGCCTCGGCCAGCGACTTGAGGTAGCTGTCGACGAGCGGCGAGGCAAAGGCGCGGGCGCGCTCGCCGTCGGGCTCGCAATAGAGGTGAAAGGCGAGCATGACCTCGCCCGCGCCGGGATGGCCGGCTTCCTTCCACGCCGCGCGATAAGCGTCGAGCAGCGGCCGCATCTTGGCGGCGACGAACGCGATCGCCATCACCGAATAGCCCATACGCCCGGCGAATTCGAACGAGTCCGGGGTGGTCAGCGCGGCGACATAGAATTTCGGCCGCGGAAGCTGCGTCGGCCGGGGCAGGGAGGTAGTGTTCTCGATCGTGTGAAACCGCCCGCGATGGGTGACACTCTCGCGCGTCAGCAAGAGGTCGACCTGCTCGATCCCCTCGCGAAACCGCGCCACCGACTCGTCGGGCGAGCGGCCAAAGCGGCGGAACTCGTGCGGCAGAAACGCCCGCGCGAAGCCGACATCGAGCCGGCCGTGGCTCAAGGCGTCGAGCATGGCGATCTCGCCGGCCAGCTTCAGCGGGTGGTTGAAGGCCGGCAGCACCGCGCCGGTCACCAGCCGCGCCCGCCTTGTGCGCTGCGCCGCCGCCGCGAGAAAGACGATCGGGTTGGGGCTGTAGCCGCCGTAATAGTGAAAATAATGCTCGACGATCCGAATATGCGTATAGCCCAGCCGATCGGCTTCTTCGGCGAGATCGAGCGCCTCGGAGAAATAGGCTTCCGCCGATTTCTCTTCCGGCCTCACATCGGGGAAGAACTGCACGCCGAACTGCATGGGAGGGGGCACCCGGGTCAGCGGACCGCCAGATCGCGGACCGCGGCGCCGAACGAGGCTTGCGGTTGCGACGGCAGGACATTGAGCCACGTCTCGCGCTGGCTTACGCAGCCTGAGTTCAGATCGAACGTCTTCCGCCAGGTCGACGCGCGCGGCAAGGTGGCAAGCAGGCACTCGTCGAACACGGTATAGGTGCGGTCGGCCTGGCAGCCGAAGGACGGCCGGTCGGCGCGCGCCGCGGACAGGATGATGCGGTTCGGCGCGCGCATCGGGGGCACGGTAAAGGCCCCGCTGTAACAGCTGGAGACAATGACGACGGTCGGCACGGCGGCGCAGCCGACCGACAAGGCCTCGGCCAACGCAGCCGGCCGAAGAAACTCGCCCCGATTGGCGAGCCAGATGCCTTCTCCTCGCTGGCCATGCGAGGTGACGAAGACAAGGCAGCCCTCGCCCGGCTGCGCCCGCAACGACGCGATCCGCTGCAATACCCGCTCGGCCGACGCCGGCTCGACTGTCGGATCGCTCGGCGCTTGGCTGGCGCTCAGGCGATGAATGTCGGCGCTCAGCACGCCGTGCGTGCCGAGCCAATGAGCGAGCGCCTCAACCGCGTTGTCGAACACCGGCTCGGCGTTGTCGCCGGCGACGAGAACCGCCTGCCATTGCGGTGCCGCGGCTGTGGCGCCGAGCACCTGCCCGCAGCCCAGCCATAGGAACGCCCATAGGAATGCGGCGACAGTGCAGCAGAGGGCGAGGCGCGGCGGCATCGGCCAGATCATTGTGGGCGGATCATCGCGGGCGGATCATCGCGGCGTTGGTCGGGTGAACTGTCGGCCATGCCGCACATGGGATGATGGCGGGCGGCGCCATGGTGCAAGGCCGGCGCAATATGGCACTGTTGCGGCCGTGGCGTCCAATGCCGTGCGCCGCTCGCCAGGTTGCGAGCGGGTGGCGATGGTCCCCATTATCGCCCCATTGTTGATTGACACGGCCCCTTCGCCCACCCGAGAAATCAAGCGGGCAAGTGCGATCGCGCGCGGTTAGCACTATATTCATCCTGATTTGGCAAGCCCTGGTGGCGCGCAAACTGGTAAGGACCCGTCATGCAGCTAGGCGAAATGCTGATCGCGCGTGGGCTGGTGACCCAAGCCGAAATCGACGCCGCGGTCGAGCGGCAAGTCAAGGAAGGTGGGCGATTGGGCGAGAACCTGATCGCGCTGGGCGTGATCACGGCGGCCCAGATCGCCACCGTTGCCAACAGCCCGCCCGCCATCCCGTCCTCGCTTGAGGAGACCGGGATATCCGATCGCAACCTGCTGAACCTGATGATCAAGTTCATGTATGTCGAAGCCTGCGAGACGGTTCTGAACCTCGCCGACCGCATGAAGCTGCCCCGCCTCTTGATCCAGAAGCTGATCGAGGAAGCGATTCGCCAGCGATATATCGGGGCCACCGGCGCGACCAGCGATCTGGCCCTTTCGACCCATTACGCGCTGACTGAGGCGGGCCGCAATGCCGTCAAGGAGGCGCTCGAGCAGAACTCCTATCTCGGGCCGGCGCCGGTGTCGCTGGCATCCTATCGCGAACAGATCGAAAAGCAGCGAATCACCAACGAGATGATGAAGGAGGCGCAGCTCCGCGAGGGCTTCTCCGGCCTCGTTGTCCCGGAACACATGTTTCGCCGGCTGTTGCCGGCGATCAACGCGGGGCGCACCGTTCTCTTGTATGGGCCGCCCGGCAACGGCAAGACGACGCTGTCGACGCGCATTGCCGGCCTGTTCAAGGACCCGGTCTACATCCCCTACGCCTTTGAGGTCAGCGGTCAGATCATCAAGGTCTTCGACGGCCAGATTCATCAGCCGAGGCCGCAGGAGGAGGCTGCCCATGGACCGCCGGCCGGCTTAGGGCTGCACCGTGAAACCTACGATCAGCGCTGGGTCGCCTGCTCACGGCCGGTGGTGATGGCGGGTGGCGAAATGACGATGGATATGCTCGAGCTGCAGTGGAATTCGGAAGCCCGGTTCTACGACTCGCCGCTCCATGTCAAAGCCCTCAACGGCCTGTTTCTGATCGACGATTTCGGCCGGCAGAGATTCCCCCCGAACGAATTGCTCAACCGCTTCATCGTGCCGATGGAGAGTCAGATCGATTTCATGAAGCTGAACACCGGGGCGAACTTCACGCTGCCGTTCGATGTGCTGTTGATGTTTTCGACCAATCTGCAGCCGGCCGATCTGATGGATGCCGCCTTCCTCCGCCGCATCCAATACAAAATCAAGCTGTTCGAACCGTCTCGCGACGAATTTCACCAGATATTTACCGCTGTCGCAAAGTCTCGCGGTTTGACATTTGACGAAGAGATCTTCGATTACGTGGTTAAGACGTTAACATCGTATGGGCTGGCGTATTATCAGCCGGCGTTTATCTGCAATCATGTGCTCGAAACCTGCAAATCCTTCGAGCTTGCGCCGCAGATCACGCAAGAGCTGGCGGGCGAAGCGATGGCAAACCTCTATGTCGATATCGAGGAGAAACTCGGCAACACGGAGGCCGCTGCCGGGTAATCCCAAGGAATAACAACGCTTCAACGCAAAGGACGCGGAGGAATCGCAAAGGGCGCGAAGGCGACATCACGGCGCGAAGCGCCAATCGATGCTGAACCCGCCGGCGTGGTTACCCATTTTGATAGGCGCTGGCGCGCCTGGGGGCTCTTCCTTTGCGACCTCTGCGTGTCCTTTGCGTCCTTTGCGATAAAGCGTTTCCTTTCCCCTCTCTGCCCCGCGGCCGCGGGGGAGACGGTTGGGGCTACTGCGCCACCCAGCCGCCATCGATCGAGAGCGCCGCGCCGGTAATCGTCGAGGCCGCCTCGCCGCACAGGAAGACCGCCAGCGCGCCGATCTTTTCGGGCGTTGTGTAGTCGAGCATCGGCTGCTTTTCGCGCACCAGATCCTCGCGCGCCTGTTCGACCGGGATCCCCTGGTCCCGCGCGCGCGCTTCGATCTGCTGCTGCACCAGCGGCGTCAACACCCAGCCCGGGCAGATCGCGTTGCAGGTGATGCCCTGGTTGGCGCTCTCGATCGCGGTAACCTTGGTCAGCCCGACCAGCCCGTGCTTGGCGCTGACATAGGCGGCCTTGTCGGCGCTGGCGACGAGCCCGTGCGCCGAGGCGATATTGATGATCCGCCCCCATTGCCTTGCGATCATCAGGGGGAGCACGGCCTTTGACGCGTGAAACGCCGCCGACAGGTTGACCGCGATCACCGCGTCCCAGCGCTCTTCCGGGAAGTCGACGATGGCAGCGACATGCTGGATCCCGGCGTTGTTGACGAGGATGTCGACGCTGCCAAGTTGGCGCGCCGCCTCGGCGACGAGGCCACGGATCTCAGAGGGGGTCGCCATGTCGGCCGGGAGGTAGAGGGCGCGCACGCCATGCTTCTCGGCGAGGCCGGCGCGCAGGCGCTCGATCGCGGCGGGATCGCCAAAGCCGTTCATCACGATGTCGCATCCGTCGGCGGCGAGGGCATTCGCGATGCCGAGCCCGATCCCGCTGGTCGAGCCGGTGACAACAGCATTCTTGCCCTTCAGCATCGGCTCCCTCCTTATCGGCGCGGCCCGTACCGCGGCGGTGGTGCGAGCCTAACCGACGCCGATCGCATCGCCAATGCGGCCCGGCGTGGAACCCGATGAAGTTGATCTCGCCGATTGTTGACGATATATCAACGGGTAGGCTGCATGATCTGGCGATGGCAACCGCGACGAGGATGAAATGATGCCCAAATTCCTGACGGCCCTGGCCCTCGCGACGCTCGTCTCGACTTCTATTCCCGCTGCGGCGATCCTGCTGAGCGGACCCGCCGATGCCGAGGACTATAAGGTGACCACCTGCCCACCAAATAAGTCCTATTGCATGCAGGTGTCCAAACCGATCCTGTCGGAGCAGGAGGCGGCATGGGTAGGCGCTACAGACCAAGGGTCCGTGGTGTCCTACAAGGTGGCCGAGGAGGCGACGAAGGCGGCAGTGCATCACAACGATCCGGGTGCAATCGCCCTGTGTCCGCCCCCGCACAGAATGACGGCCAAAGACGGGTGCAGGTGACGACCGGCCGCGGCGGTCGACATCGCCCAGGTGCAAACGGCTTTGGTGACGGCGACCGCCGATGTAGCGCTCGGCCCAGCGGCCCATTATCACCCACTGAGCGGCGACACGCGCGCAGAGGGGGACCCATTGCCAGCAGAGCGACGATAAAATTGCCATAATTGTATGCCATGCTCCGCGTCTCGGCCATGGAGGCACAGATGTCCGACACGCAATCTCATAAACCGCAACATTGGCCGCGCAGGCGGTCGTGGGCGAAAGGCCAGTCCGGCAATCCAGCCGGGCGGCGGCCGAAGTGCCGCAACAAGGCGACGCGCGCTGCCGGGCTGTACCTCGACAGCGAGGATCTGCTGCTGATTAGCTGCAACCGGTAGGGTGGGTTGAGCAATCGCGAAACCCACCGACGCGGATTTATCGAGCAAAATCATGGGTTTCTCTCCGCTCAACGCACCCTACAAAACCTGCGCGCGAGAGATCTGCTGCTGATTTCTTGCAGATGCAGCAGCGCAGATGACGATGACGCAACCGCCCGTTGAGAACACGTCGCCGCGCGGCGGCGCCGCATCAGGTGGGCGGCGGCACGCGGCGCAGCGCGATCGGCTCGGAAAACCGTTTGATTGTCCTCGGCCGACTCCAAATCGCCGGTCGGCGTTTGCATCCTCGGCCGCGACGGTTTAATCAAGCCCAATGCCCGCGAAACGCAACCCCCTCAATCTCAACCCGTTGCAGCTGAAGACCCTGACCTTGCTGCAGGAGCTGGCGCGCATCGCCGGCAAACCCGCCGCGGAGGACGAGGCGGGCGGTCTCGCGATCACCGAATTGCCCGATCCGCACGGCGATCATTTTCATCTCGGGCAGGCGGTGGTCGCCGCGCGCGACGCGACCGGCCTGCACAACCCGTCGGTGTGGGCCGCGCTCGAGCGCAAGGGCCTCATTCGTCCGAAGCTGCCCGAGGCGGTGATCTTGACCCTGCTCGGCCAGCAATACGAGACCGGGCTGCGCGAGGCGATCCTCCATATCGCCGGGCATTAAGGGTCCGCGGCCTACCAGTTACCAGACAAAACGGGCCGCGACCGCGATCGGGTTGGTTCCGCTTTTTCTGATCGCGGCCGCGATCTGCGCGCGGTCGAGCGCCCCGTTGGCGGTGAATTCGGCGGCGTGGACGCCGCCGGCGATCAGGAGGCTGTCGATGCCGGCGCCATCGGCACCGGCGATATCGGTGCGCAGGCTGTCGCCGATCGCAAGAATGCGGCGGCGCTCGGCGATCCCGATCAGCGCGAGACAGCTGTCATAGACCGAGGGGTAGGGCTTGCCGTGCCAGCGCACCCGCCCGCCGATTGATTCGTAGTGCTCGGCGAGCGCGCCGGCGCACAGCGCGGGCTGGCCGTTGTGGATCACGACGAGGTCGGGGTTGGCGCACACCATCGGCAGGCCGATCGCCTCGGCGTCCTCCAGAAGCGGCGCGTAGTCCGCGATCGTGTCCTCCCACTCGGCGGGGCCGGTGTTGAGGATGAAATCCGCTTGCCCCGGCGTCTCGACGAAATCGAGGTCGAGCCCTTCGCGGATTTCGAGGTCGCGCTCGGAGCCGATATGCAAACAGCGCCGGCCCAGCGCCGCGTAGAACGGATCATCCCGCCGGAAGAGGTGCTGCCAGGCCTCCTCGCCCGACGACATGACCCCGTGATAGAGCCCCTCGGGCACGCCGATCTTGGCGATGCGCCGGACGACGTCGTCGGCGCGGCGCGGCGCGTTCGACAGCAGCACGACCCGCTTCTGCGCCTCGATCAGATGGCGCATGCAGTCGAGGACGCCGGGAAACGGCGCGGTGCCGTCATGCACCACCCCCCAGAGATCGAGGATGAAGCCGTCGTAATCCGGCATCAGCGCATGCATGCCGTCGATCAGGCGTAGTGTCATGTTGCCCTGTCAGGGTGATCCGAAGCCGCCCTGAGCTTAGCATGGTCGGCGCCGACGGCCTCCCTCACCGAGGCGAAGCCGTCGCGGCGCAGCAGCTCAGCCAATCCGGTCTTGATATTTCCGAGTAGCGCCGGGCCGGCGAAAACCAGCGCGGTATAAAGCTGCACCAGCGCGGCGCCGGCGCGGATCTTGGCATAGGCGTCGGCCGCGCTCGCCACCCCGCCGACCCCGACGAGCGCCACGCGGCCTTCGGTCAGCCGGTAGATCTCGCCGAGCAGCGCCGTCGACGGCGCAAATAGCGGGCATCCACTGAGCCCGCCGGCTTCGCCCGCCGCTCGGCTGCGCAGCCCCAAGGGGCGCGCCACCGTGGTATTGGCGACGACGATCCCGTCGATGCCGGTGGCGAGCGCGACCGCGGCGATGTCGGCGCATTCCTCGGACGTCAGATCGGGGGCGATCTTGACGAGCAATGGCACCGACGCGCCGGTCTCGGCCCGTGCGGTGAGAAGCTGGCGCAGCAGCTCTTCGAGTACGGCGCGCGCCTGCAGATCGCGCAGCCCCGGAGTGTTCGGCGAGGAGACATTGACGACCAGGTAATCGGCGAGCGCCGCGCTGCGCCGCACGCCCTCGGCGTAATCGGCCACGGCATCGGCGCTGTCGCGGTTCCGGCCGATATTGACGCCGACGATACCGGGACGGAAGCGGCGTGCTTCCAGCCGGGCGATGAGGCGGTCGAGGCCGCCGCTGTTGAACCCCAGGCGGTTGATCAGCGCGCCGTCGGCGTCGAGCCGGAAGACCCGCGGCTTAGGGTTCCCCGGCTGCGGCCGCGGCGTCACCGTGCCAACCTCGGCAAAGCCAAAGCCAAGGCCGAGCAGCGCATCCGGCACCCGCCCATCCTTGTCGAAACCGGCGGCGATCCCGATCGGGTTGGGGAAATCGCGACCCCAGAGGCGTTGGGCGAGGATCGGCGGGTCGGGG
>JBGPTQ010000031.1:0-9632 GCA_041490725.1 Allostellaceae bacterium
CTCGGCGCGCAGCGCTTTCAGCCGCCCGAGCGTCCCTTCCTCATCGGCCCCCATCAGCCGCGAATAGCCGGCGACATCGGCTGCCAGGATCGCCGCCAATCTCCGTTCGACGCGCTCGCCAGCCATCCGGTTCTCCGCCAATCGTCTTTCCTCATTCTACCGACAAGCAGCGTGGGCGCTATTTCCTTTCATCGGCACCCATGGCTATGCGGAGGCATTGAAATCGACATCAAACAATGTCAAATTTCGTGCCAACTTCTTGGAGCGAGAAATGCGGACGACGATCGCGCTCGACGACGAGTTGCTGGAGAAGGCGCAGTCCTACACGGGGATACGCGAGAAATCGGCACTGATCCGCTTTGCGCTGCGGGCGTTGATCGAACGGGAAGCGGCGCGCCGGCTGGCACGGCTCGGCGGCAGCCAACCCCAGCTCAAGCCGATCCCGCGGAGGCGGATGCCCCGCAAGTGATACTGGTCGATACCTCAATCTGGATCAATCATCTGCGCGCCGGTGACGAGAGGCTCACCGCGCTCCTGGATAGCGGCGAGGTGCTCGGCCATCCCTACGTTACCGGCGAACTCGCCCTCGGCCATCTCCAACCGCGTGACGCGATTCTGAGCGATTTGCGGGACTTGCCCCAGGCGAGCGTTGTGTCGGATGAGGAGGTGCTGCAACTGATCGAGGGCCAGAGGTTGTTCGGCCGCGGCATCGGCTATGTTGATGCTCACCTGCTGGCGGCGGTTCGACTGACGCTGGACACCAAATTATGGACCGGCGATAGACGCCTGCAAGCGGTCGCGGTCGAACTGGATCTGGCGGCGATGCTGTCGCATTGACTGACCGCCGCATCCCGTCGCCGTGCGTTGTGCTATCGTCGACCCAAGAGTCGGGAGGTGCGCCATGTCGGTTGAACGCACGCGATCCGCCCCGGCCGCCCGCGCCGCCTTGCCGTCGGCGGCGCGCGCGGCGATGGAGGCGCTCAACGGCGAGGCCGAGGGGCTCCACATCTGGCTTCGCACCCAGGCCAACGCCCCGGCGCAGCGCGCGTGGTTCCGCGACAGCGGACTCGAAGCCGGCGGCAGCCTCGCCCCGGGTCGGGTCGGCGCCAACCAGATGAAAGCCTCGCCGCATCGCTGGCGCTGGAGCGAGATCAGCCCCTATCTCGCGCGCATCGCCGACATCGCGTGCACTGCCGCCCGGAACGCCGATTTGTCGCCGATCGAGTTCGCCGACCGCCAGCAGTTTCTCCTGGTCAATCCAGGCCTCGGCGGCAGGCTGCAGGTGGCGGCCACGATCCGCTGCGCGGTGTCGATCTACAATCCGGGCGACGTTGCGCCGGTCCACATGCACACGCCGAACGCCAGCCGCACGATCCTCTCCGAGAATGGCGGCTACACGACGATCGAGGGCGAGCGCTGCGCGGCCTCGCGGGGCGACCTGATCCTGACCCCGAACGGCACCTGGCACGATCACGGCAATGACGGGTCGACGCCGGTCGTGTGGGCCGACATCCTCGATTTTCCGTTGTTGGAATTCCTCGATTGCAGCTGGATCGACGAGGATTTTCCGGGCGAGCGCGACGGCAACGCCCGCGCCCAGAAGCCGGTGCACGGCAATGGCTATTCGGCAAGGCTCTACGGCGCGGGCGGCATATTGCCCGGCTTCGTCTCACATGCCCGCGGCATCGGCCATGGCACGAGCCCGGTGTTTCACTATCGCGGCGCCGAGATCCGCGCCGCGCTCGACGCGCTCCGCCACGAGGCGGGCGATCCCTACGAGGGGATCACCTTGCGTTTCGTGAACCCGGCGACCGGGGCGTCGGTCTTCCCAACCCTCGACTACTCGGCCCAGCTGTTGCGCCCCGGCGAGGCGACACGGTGGAAGCGCGAGACCGCCAACGCGTTCACCATCGTGCTCGACGGCGCGGGCACGACCGAGATCGCCGGCCGCTCCTTCGACTGGGACACCAACGACCTCTTCGTCGTCCCCAACTTCCTGTGGCGCCGCCACATCAACCGCGGCAAGCGCGATGCGGTGCTCTACCAGTGCTCGGACAAACCGCTCTTCGAGAAGATCGGCCAGTACCGCGCCCAGGGCCGCACCCCGGATGGCGAGGTGATGCAGCTGGTGGCGTAAGAAACAAGAGTCGGCCGTGTAACCCGGTGCTCATGACCGCCGATCGAGAAATTCGTAGGACCGGCCACCCATTCTTGTCATACCGGCGGAGGCCGGTATCTACGGCGGAAATGGGTCCCGGCCTTCGCCGGGACGACAAGCGGGGGATACCGGCTGATCGGCGAAATCGGTGAATCGGCAGACTATCGGAGCAAGCCGTGCACAGAATTGTTCAGGCCCAAGCGAATGCGGATTTCTCGCTAGATCTGCGGTTCGAGGACGGGCGGCAAGCCCGAGTAAACCTGGCGGACCTGGTCGAGTCCGCACCTATCGCAGCACCATTCCGAGACCCGGCTCTTTTTATTGGCAGATTGACGATCACGGAGAGCGGGGATGTGCTGCGGTGGAACGATCAGTTCGAATTGCACGCCGACAGCCTGAGGTACCGCGCGTTCCCCGACGAATTGCGACAGGATTATGGACCTCAGGCAGGGGGCCGCGGGCGGCCGGCGGCATAGGTGTGAGCGAACAGGCCGCTCCCGCTCTTCGAAAAAATCGGGCAATACCGCGCCCAAGGCCGCACCCCGGACGGCGAGGTCGTGCAGCTGGTGGCGTAGCGACGTGCCGGCGTTTCCCGTAGCCGCGGTTGCCCCCGCGTGACTGCCGGTCGGCGAACAGCGTTTCTGATTATTCCGACGCCGCTACCGGGGTTGCCGGCGGTCACCCTGTTTCGTGACAGGTGGATCGACAAGATTACGAGATACTATCCGGAAATGGTCGGAGAGGAGGATGCCGTGCGGCTGGCGGTGTCATCGCCGACAGCCATCTGCATCGGTTCCTCGAACCCCACCTATCGAGTCTTTGTCAGCGTCTCCGCACGAAGTCCTGGCGGATCGGCGCCGCCGACCGTATCTGTTGATCCGTTGCACCGCGTCGTCGTCAGCGCCTATTACAACCGCAGCTTTGCCAATCTGAGCGCGAGCCAAGTTATATGGCAGCCGTCCGGAAGTACCGGCCCAAGCCCTCGCAAATAACGGTCGACTACGATCGCGATGTCGATGTTCTGTATGTCGCGATCGGAAAGCCGCGTCCCGCGGAAGGCGAAGACCGCCCTGGCGGCATCGTCTATCGCTATGCGATCGAAGACGATACTCCCTGTGGGCTCACGATCGTAGGGTGTCGCCGCAACGAATGGCACACGAAGCCTCGGGAACTCGCGAAGCTCATCGCCGATCACCTCGGTGCTGACGTAACCCAGGTCGAACCCGTAGTTCGTGAGGCAACCTCACTAGGTTAGCGGGCGCCGTCGATGACCACGTCGCCAAGATTGACCCCGATGCGGAATTCTATCCGAGTCTCCGCCGGCTCGGTGCGCTCGCTCATCCCGCGCTGCCATTCGATAGCGGAGCGCATCGCGTCGACGACGCTGGCGAATTCGACCAGCAATCCATCGCCGGTGGTCTTGACGATGCGCCCATGATGCGCGGCGACCGCCGGGTCGATCAGCTCGGCGCGCAGCGCCTTCAGCCGCCCGAGCGTCCCTTCCTCATCCGCGCCCATCAGCCGCGAATAGCCGGCGACATCGGCGGCCAGGATCGCGGCGAGTCGGCGTTGCACCGGTCGGGGTTCGACCATCGGTTTCCTCCCGGGCACAGTATAACCGGGAACGCTGCCGGAATGCCGTCGGAATGCCGATCATGTGCCGACGGCGATCAGCCCGAGGATGGCTGGTGCGCCGGCTCCGATATTCTCCCCGATATTCTCCCCGATATTCTCCCGGATATTCTCAATGAAGACGGCGGCGGCTTTCAGGGCCGGCTGGCGGCGCTGGCACTGCCGTGCAACAAATTGCCAAGGCTGCGCTGCCGGCCGATCTTGATCGTCACCGTCGCGGTCATCCCGGCGCGCAGCGGCGGCTCGCCGGGATGCGGCAGGAGGCGCACCCGCACGGGCAGGCGCTGCACCACCTTGACCCAATTTCCCGAGGCGTTTTGCGGCGGCAGGATGGCGAACTCCGCCCCGGTCGCCGGGCTGATGCTGTCGATTTCGGCGGCCCATGTCACGTCGGGGTAGATGTCGAGGACGACCTCGGCCTTCTGTCCGGGCTCCACATAGGTCAGGTCGGTTTCCTTCATATTGGCCTCGACCCAGGGCCGCGTCTTCGCCACCACGACAAAGAGCGGCGTCATGGCCCTGACCTGCTCGCCCGGCTGCAGTTTGACATTGACCGCGGTGCCGCCGATCGGCGCGGCGATCGTCGTGCGCGCAAGATCGAGCGCGGCGCGGTCGCGCTCGGCCCGTTTCTCGCGCACCAGCGGGTGGTCGTCGGTCGCGATGTTGGGGTTGCCAACGAGCGCGGCCAGCATGCGCGCCAGGCGCTTTTTGACGACGCCGACCCGGTCGCGCGCAACGGCGGCCGCGTTCTGCGCCTCGTCGAGCTTGGTGACCGACGCCGCACCGGTGGCGGCCAGCGCCTGCTGGCGCGCCGCCTGTCTTGTGAGGTAATCGGCCTGGCTGCCGACTTCGCCGAGTTCGCTCTGCGTTTCGAACCATTGCGCGCGCGCCGTCTCGACCGTGGTGCGGGCGTTGTCGAGCTCGGCTTCGGCCTTGTCGAGCGCAAGCTGAAACGGCACCGGATCGATCTTGACGAGCGGCGCGCCGGCCTCGACCGATTCGTGATCGCGCACCAGCACCGCCACCACCCGCCCCGACACCTCCGGCGCGATCTGGGCGATGTCGGCCTTGACGTAGGCATCCTCGGTGCCGACCGTGCGGCCGCCGTGTAGCCACACCGCGCCGCCGACCAGCGCCAAGAGGAACGGCACCGCGACAAGCAGCACCAGGCGTATGATTTTCGGGTGCGGCTGGATCACTGGACGAGTTCCTTCACCGGCACTGTCGCCGCGGCGAGCTCCGGCTCGAGCATCGCCTGGAGTTGGCGCTTGACCCGCCGGATCCACTCGGAAAACTGCTCTCTCTCGTATGCCGACAAGAGCGCCAGCGCATCGTCGACCGTGCGGTCGGCGATCTGCGCCAGCTGGACCTGGATCAGATCCGCCTCGGCGGTCAGATGGAGGCGGTTGACCCGCCGGTCGCTGGCATCGGGACGACGCACGACCCAGCCCTTCTTTTCCATGCGGTCGACCATGCGCCCGGCGGTGGCCTTCTCGACCTCCAGCATCTCGGCAAGCTCCGACTGGGTGGCGCCGGGCCGGCGATACAGCCGGTTGATCACCAGCCATTGCGACCGCGTCAGGCCGAGCCGGCGCACCCGGCGATCGAAGGCGGTGCGTAAGAGGCGCGCGACATCGGAGATCAGAAAGCCGATGTGGCGCTCGTCTTCTGACGACAAGGGGGTTCCCCGCGTTTGGGTGTCTAGGTTATAGTTGCATAGCATACCTTTTGTTGGACGACAAACCCGAAGCAATGACCCCATGACCCCAGAAGCATGACCGACGACGCACCCAACGACCCAACGACGCTCGCGCGCCGGATCATGATCACGCTCTCGATCATCCTCGGTTCGACGCTCTATTCGACCACTCTGCTGATCGCCTCGACGCTGTTGCCGCAGATGCAGGGTGCGATGTCGGCGACCCAGGACGAGATCGCCTGGGTGATGACCTTCAACATTCTTGCGACTGCGGTCGTGACGCCAATGACCGGCTGGCTCGTTGCCCGTTTCGGCCGGCGGGGCGTGATGGTCGGTTCGATGGCGCTGTTTTCGCTGTTCACCTACCTCTGCGGCGCCGCCGATTCGCTTGAGAGCCTGGTGCTCTGGCGGATTTTGCAGGGCGCGACCGGCGCGCCAGTGACTCCGCTGTCGCAGACGATCCTGTTCGACGTCTTCCCGCGCCGCCAGCACCGGATGATCATGTCGGTCTACGGCATGACGGTGGTAATCGGCCCGGTGATCGGCCCGGCGCTGGGCGGCTACATGTCCGACATGTACAGCTGGCGCTGGGCGTTCTACGGGCTCGTGCCGGTTGGGCTGGTTTCCTGTGTCGGCCTGCGCCTGAGCATGCTGCCCGATCCCTCGCGGCAGAGCGTGCGGCTCGACTGGATCGGCTTTCTGAGCCTCTCGGCGGCGATCTCCTGCCTGCAGCTGGTCCTGTCGCGCGGCCAGCGGCTCGACTGGTACGATTCGCCAGAGATCTGGGTTGAGACGATCGCCGCTATCGTCACCTTTTATATGTTCCTGGCGCACAGCCTGACCGCGGAGCAGCCATTTCTGAACCTGCGACTGCTGCTCGACCGCAATTATGCGTTGGGCCTCGCGCTGGTCGGCGTTTTCGGCATGCTCAACGTTACCCCGATGGTGCTGTTGCCGCCGCTGCTGCAGCAGCATGCCGGGTTCCCCGACACGTTGATCGGCCAAGTGCTGGCGGCGCGCGGCCTCGGCGCGACGATCGGGTTTTTCGTCGCGATGTTCATCGGCAGGCTCGACCCGCGAATCGGTATGAGCATCGGCTTCGGATTGCAGGTGATCTCCGGCTTGTGGCTGATGAGCATCAACCTCGATGTCTCGATGGAAATCCTGGTTGCCAACAGCATCCTCCAGGGCATCGCGATCGGGGTCATCTGGGTGCCGCTGACGATCGCCAGTTTTGCGACGCTGGAGAGCCGGTTCTGGCCCGAGGCAATGGCGGTGTTCCACCTGATGCGCAACATCGGGTCGAGCTTTTTCATTTCGCTCTGCGTCGCCGATATAGTGCGCGTGACGGCGCAGAACTACAGCCGGTTGAGCGAGATGATCTCGCCGTTCAACGACCGGCTGGCCTTGCCTTGGGTGATGGGCGGGTGGAGCATCGACACGCTGTCCGGTTTGGCGCGGCTCTCCAGGGAGATCGGCCGGCAGGCGGCGATGATCGGCTATCTCGACGCCTTTGCGATGTACACCGCCGCCTCGGCCGGGGCGATGCTCCTCGTCCTGCTGGTCAGCCGGCGGCGCCGCGCCGCGGGCGCTTAGGCCAGTTTTGCCATCGGCGATTGTCCTGGCTCGCCGATCGCAAAATGGACCGACCGTCAGTTCGGCGACCCGCTGCGCAAGTCGAGCGACCATAAAAGCGCGGCGAAGACACCCTTGAGGCGCGGCAGCAGGAGTCCCGTCAGGGCGACGGCGGCCGGCATGAGCAGACCAAAAATTACCCAGTCTGGTGCGTCTTGCCGTACGGCGATCAGAAAAAACGGCACCATGACATGGCCGACGACCAGGATCGTCGCCCATGCCGGCCCGTCATCGGCGCGGATATCACCCAGCACCTCGCCGCAGTTCCCGCAGCGGTCCGACAGTTTGAGATAGGAGCCGAACAGCGCTCCCCGGCCGCAGAGCGGGCAGCGCAGGCGAAACCCGCGCCCCACCGCGATCCACCGATCAGGGCGCGCAAAAGGTGCGTCGGCGAGCATTTCGACCTCCGGGGGCAGCCCACCGAAGATGGGGCGGCGCCTACGACCGGGTAGGTGCGGATTTGTCTTGCGACAATACGCCGGCCAGCCCGTACTCCGGGCGGGCCGCGTCCCCGCTGACATAGCCGTCCGCGACATCCTTGCGTATGAGCGCCTGGTCGCGCGCGGCCGGCGGGCCGAACCCGCCGGAGCCCGGTGCTTCCATCGCCACGCGGCCCCGGGCGGCGCGCGCCTTGGTGCGAGCACCGAGCCGCGCTTGGCTCCTGATCGGGTACCTTTACCTCCCGCTCTCCGTGTCCGGCGCCCCGGTCCGCAGCACCGCGAGCGCGCGTTCTGCTTCCGCTTTGAGGTGCGGTAGATCGTCCTGGATCGTGCCCCAAACAAGCGCCAGGTCGATGTTGTCGTAAGCATGACGCAGGCGATTGCCCATCCCGCGTATCGCACTGGAGGGCTGACCAGGCATAAGCCGGGTCGCCCGTTCCCCAAGCCGCAACACCGCTTCGCAGATGCGTTCGAGGCACCGCTCTGCGGCGTCGCGGGTCCGATCGTCGCTTTCAAACATCTCGCGCGTAAAACCGGTCAGGTAGCCCTCAATCTTGGCGATATTCTCCAGGATGTCCTCGATGCACTCCGCCGCATCGTGTTCAAAAGGCATGGCGGCGATCTCGATCGACATTGGCTCGCAGACGGGGCCTGTGGATCGGCTCGGGCAATAGATCCACCCTGCGGCCGAGAAGTTCGCCGAGCTTGGACTCAAGGCCTATGAGGCCGATCAGCGTGATGTGCGCTTCAGGATCAAGTTCCACCGCGAGGTCGATGTCGCTGTCCGCACCCGCCTCGCCGCGCGCAACCGAGCCGAACAGCGCGAGGTGCCGGATCCCAGCCGCGCGCAGCTCTGATGCATGCGCCCGCAAGCTCGCGATGACCTCGTCGGCCGTGGTGCTTGTGTCCGTATTCATCGGCTTTTCCGGGGCCGAGCATAACACACCGCATCACATCCTTTAACTGACGCCATACTCCCGCCGCGCCGCCGTTTCGTGACGCACCCCGTACCCAACGTCGAGGGTGGCGGAACGGAAAGTGCCTCTACCCAAGCACATTTATTCCGCAAAAACTGTTGGAACTCATCGCCAACGCGTGCAACAAGACCTGCCGCGTGATGGCTCGGTTCGTCATGCCTCCCAAGTTCGGCGAATTTGGCGATCCGCAACGTTGCAGCCAGGCGAGGCCGAGTGAGGCTTGAGGTACTCCCGGTGGATGTCTCCGCCGTCTATGACCGCCGCTTCTATGCCAGACAGGTGCCGTGGCGCGACGACTACGACGCGATCGCCGATACACTTGTTAAGCAACTACGCTTTTCCACGGTACTCGATCTGGGATGCGGCTCCGGTTTTTTGATCGCCCGTCTGGCACGACGCACAAAAGCAGTCACCGGCGTCGACGGGTCGCGCAATGCGCACGTCTTCGCTGACCCTGAGGTTCGGCAGAACATCCTGATCCGCGATTTAACGGCTCCGGTGCAGTTGGGGCGGTACGATCTCGTCATTTGCACCGAGGTTGCCGAACACCTGCCGGCCGCCTACGCCGACACCCTGGTCGAGTCGATCTGCCGCAATGCAGGCACCTGGGTGTTCTTTACCGCCGCTCTGCCCGGTCAAGGCGGCCATGGTCATGTGAACGAGCAGTCACACGCCTATTGGATCGGCAAGTTCCGAGAGCGCGGCTTTGCTTTCGACGCACCACGAACGGCGGCATTACGGCGGGATCTGTCACAAGTTGTCCGGATCATCCACTGGTTCACCAGAAACGCGCTGTTGTTCTCGCTCGCGGCACATAGGGTGGGAGACGATAACGACAACACCGTGCATCAATCGTGAGTAAGTCTCCGAACTTTGCCCACCAGCGGCGCGCCATGAGACGAAAAATCACGCTTGCCGGCTAGGAATCCGGGAAATGCCGGATGAGACCGGCCAAGATTAATAGCGCGCTCGTGGAAGCTACTCGCCGCCGTTACATTTACCTGGCCCGGCGGTCCCCAGCGTCGTTGCGCACGGCATTTCAATTTCGGCGGGCTGTGCAGGATTCGTGACGGAGATTTTGGACGATCTCC
>JBGPTQ010000032.1:0-9631 GCA_041490725.1 Allostellaceae bacterium
CGGCGGCCCAGCTCGACCACCTTGCCGGCGAACCACGGCAATTCGAGGCGATTGCCGCGCAACAAATCGTTGCCCATCGAGGTCATGTGGTAAGGCGGCATCGCCCATATCCCCGCGAGCGCCCGGTCGACGCTGTCCGGCGGGAGCCTGACTCCCTCGGCGAGGCCGACCGCGATCGTCTCATTCAGCGACGCCTCGCCGAGGGCAAACAGGTCGGGATCGTCGCGCCATTTGCCGAGCGGCAGGCGGGTCAGCGCGTTGAGGCCGCTCGCCGGCACCAGAAGTATGAACTTTTCCCACATCGACACCCTGATGTCGGCGCTCAGGATCCCCTCGAACCCCGCCGTGGCGCATAAATCGCGCAAGCGCTCGCCGCGCGGGCTCGCCCGCCCGTCGAGTTCGCCGAAGGTCATTTGCTGATAGGTGCCGGTCTGGCGGACGACGCCCGGCGCGACGATCGAGCCGGTGACGAAGGCCATGCCGCCCATCACCGCCTCACGCCCGATGATCGGGATCAGACGCTCTGCCGCATCGATGCCGTTCTGCAGTGGGATCACCGCGGTCTCCGGCCCGACGATCGGGCGGATCGCTTCCCCGGCGCTCTCGACGTCCCACAGCTTGACGCAGAACAGCACGGTATCGACCGGGCCGATGGAGGCGATGTCGTCGGTGGCCTGGGCCGGCCGAACCAGCGTCTCGCCGCGGTCGCCCTCGATCCGCAGGCCGTTCTGCCGAATCGCCGCAAGATGCGCGCCGCGCGCGACAAAGGTGACGTCGACCCCGGATTTGGCGAGAGAGGCCCCGTAAGGTCCGCCGATGCCGCCGGTGCCGATGACCGCGATACGCATGCGAGCCTCCCTGATTGCGGCGCCCGGAGCCGATTTCCCACCACCGAGACATACTCTAGGCTGGCAGATCCGAGCAGCACAGGAGAGAGATCATGCCGGCACAACCGACCTCACCCGCCCGCGAAGCAATCCGCGGCACCGTGCCAAAGCTCGCCGAGATCTCCGACAAGATCATCTATGGCGAAATCTGGGAGCGGCCCGGCCTGTCGAAGCGCGACCGCAGCCTGATCGTCGTCGCCACGCTGATCGCGCTCGGCCGCGAGAAGCAGCTCGAGGGCCATCTCGCGCGCGCCCTCGCCAATGGCGTGACCAGGGACGAAATCGGCGAGGTAATCACCCACCTCGCCTTCTACGCCGGCTGGCCGGCGGCGATGACCGCCGCGCTGGTCGCCAAGGAGGTGTTCGAGAAGAGCTGAGCCGCTCGTCGAAGAAGCCCTCTCCGCCCTTTAGGGGGGAGAGGGAGGGACCCATCGCGCAGCGATGGGAGGGTGAGGTGGGTACTGGCGAGCGCTCTGGAATCCCCCACCTCACCCCAACCCTCTCCGCCCCCCCAATGGACCATGGCGGGCGGAGAGGGAGCGCCCGGTCAGCGGCGGCGGCCTCACACCGCGTCGTGGAAAATGATTCCGAGCGTGAAGCGTCGGCCGGAACTCAGCCGGCTGACGCCGTGGCGCATCGTCGCCCGGTAGAAACCGCGCGCGCCGGCGACCGGGCGATGGTTGACCGCGAAAATCACCGCATCGCCCTCTCTGAGCGGCACCACCTCGCCCCTTGACTGCATCCGCGGGCGCTGCTCGACGAGCAGGAACTCGCCGCCGGCGAAGTCGCGCCCCGGATGGCTCAGCAATACCGTCGCCTGCACCGGGAAGACGAGTTCGCCGTAAATGTCCTGGTGCAGGCAGTTGTAGTCGCCTTCCTCGTATCTGAGAATCAGCGGCGTCGGCCGCCGTTGTCCCGCAGCGTGGCAGCGGGCGAGGTAGGCCGCAAGGCTCGCCTGGAAGCGCGGCTCCAGGCGCAGCCGCTCGTGCCACTGGTTGGCGAGCGGGGCAAGGCGCGGATACAGCGCCTCGCGCAGCGCCGCGACCATCGGCGGCAGGCTGTAGCGCAGGTACTTGTATTCGCCGCGCCCGAAATTATGGCGCGCCATGATAACCCGCGAGCGAAACGCCGCGTCGCATTCGTAGAGCGCCGCCAACTCGCGGCACTCGGCGGGATCGATGAGGCCGGGCGCCACCGCGTGGCCGCGCTCGTCGAGCGCGGCGAGCAGACCCGGCCATTCAGCCTCGGTCGGCAGCTTCACTCGGCCGCCCGGCCGGCTGCTTGATTGGCGCCTGCTGCCGCCGTTTCGCGCTCGCGTGCGAGCAGCGCGCGCTTGCGCTCGATCCCCCAGCGATAGCCGGCAAGCTCGCCGTCGCTGCGCACGACGCGATGGCACGGCACCAGCACGGCGAGTTTGTTGCTGGCGCAGGCTTGCGCCACGGCGCGCACCGCCCGCTTCCGGCCGAGCGCGGCGGCGATCTCGCTATAGCTCGCGGTTCGCCCCGGCGGGATCTTTAGTAAGGCGCGCCAGACCTGCGCCTGGAACGCGGTGCCGCTGATGTCGAGCGGCAGATCGGGCTGCGCGCCGGGCCGGGTGATGAATTCGACGATCCGCGCGGCCCAGCCGGCAAGCCCGTCATCGCCGGCAACCAGGGTGGCCGCCGGAAAGCGCTGGCGCAGCTCGGCTTCGAGGTGTGCCGGGTCATCGCCGAGCGCGGTCATGCAGATGCCGCGTGATGTCGCGGCGACGATCGCCTGGCCGATCGGGGTCGGCACGGTGGTAAACCGGATCGTCTCGCCCTTGCCGCCGCGGCGCCGCGCTCCCGGCGTCATGCCGAGGCCGTTCGGGGCCGCCTCGTAGGCCCGTGAGCTGGCGCCGAAGCCCGCGGCATAGACGGCATCGGCCACGCTCTCGCCAGAATCGAGCCGCGCGGCGAAGCGGCCGAGCCGATAGGCCTTGCCCCATTCGCGCGGTGTCGTGCCGGTGATCTCTTTGAACACGCGATGAAAATGGAAGCGGCTGATGCCGGCGGCATCGGCCAGCTCGGTGAGGCTCGGCAGCGAATCGCGCGCGCGGATCAGCGCACAGGCCCGGCCGATCGCGGCCACGTGCCGCTCGCCGACCGAGCCCTCGCTCGGCCGACAGCGCTTGCACGGGCGGAAGCCGGCAGCCTCGGCCGCGGCAGGGCCTGCGAAAAACGCCACATTCTCGCGCCGCGGCCTCCGCGACGCGCAGCCCGGCCGGCAATAGACCCCGGTCGTGCGCACCGCATAAACGAACGCGCCATCGGCGCTTCTATCGCGGCTCGCCAGCGCCGCCCAGCATTGCTCTCTATTCAACATGACCGTCTCTCCGCTACCAGACATGGTGCCACTCTGGCGTCGAAGCGAGCAGCGCTCTACCCGGCGATTGCTTTTTCATTTTGCTGGCGCAAGCGGTAGCCGGGCTCAACTCAGCAGCAGACCATTCCGGGATTTACCCGCCAAATTACCCACCACCTGCGCCAAGGGGCCGTCTCCCGGCCGCGCAGGGGGGGCACGGACGTTAGGGCATTGCTTACGGCGTTTGGGCACCGGCCGCAGGATCGGCGCAACCTTGATCGCCCCTTTCATCACCGGCAAAACCGCGGCATTCTTGCCCTCGGAAGAGTACCGCTCCCGGTGGGGCGCGCGGGCTTCAAACCCGTTGGAGGGCGCGCAGGCGTCCTCGGTAGGTTCGACTCCTGCCTCTTCCGCCTTTTTACTGTCCCAGGCTGTTCGCCGTTGTTCCAGAACATCGCAGAAAATAAGGCGTATCGGCCGATTTTCTGTCTTTACATGTTCCAGGGTGTTCCCTACTGCCCCACAATCGTTTGTGGGAACCGTTGCGGGAATTTGGACGGCCAGCATCGCGTGAACCCCGGCAGTAATTGGAGGCTCGGGGTCGAACTTCGAATCCGCTGATCCCCCAAAAATTCCCACAAACACCGGTTATGCTTCCGGAGTGGAGTCGAACCGGGGAGTTTTTTGGAGGTGCAGTATGCCGCGCTTCGTCAACCGGCTCAGCCAGGCCGCCGTCAACAACGCGCCGAAAGGGATGCATGCCGATGGCGGCGGGCTCTATCTGCACGTCAGCGCGCCGAGCCGAGCGGAGCTTGAGCGCGACCACGACGCGAAGGGCGCAAAGTCCTGGATCTTTCGCTACATGCGCGACGGCCGCGCCCGCGAGATGGGGCTTGGCTCGGTGCACACGATCGGGCTCAAGGCCGCGCGGGAGCGCACCGGCGATCGGCGCCGCGAATTGCTCGACGGCATCGACCCGCTACAGGTCCGCCAGACCAAGCGGCATCATGCGGCGCTTGAGGCGGCCAAGGAGATAACCTTCGCCGAGTGCGCCAAGCGCTACATCGCCGCGCATCAGACCGGGTGGAAAAGCCCCAAGAGCCTTGACGCCTGGCAGGGAACGCTTCGCGACTATGCGAACCCGGTATTCGGCAACCTGCCGGTCCAGGCGGTCGATACGGCGCTCGTCGTCAAGGCGATCGAGCCGATATGGGCTGAGAAGTCGGAAACCGCGACGCGTGTGCGCGGCCGGATCGAAAGCATCCTCGATTACGCGACCGCGCGCGAATGGCGGCAGGGCGAGAACCCGGCCCGCTGGCGCGGCCACCTCGACAAGCTGTTGCCGAAGAAAGCCAAGGTGCGCGCCGTCGAGCACCATCCGGCGCTGCCGTTCGCCGAGACCCCCGGCTTCATGGAGAGCTTGCGGCAGGAGAACGCCAGCGCTGCCGGCGCGCTCGAATTCGCGATCCTCACCGCAGCCAGGACCGGCGAGGTTACCGGCGCCCGCTGGAATGAGATAGACCGCAACGCCAAGCTGTGGACGATACCGGGCGCCCGCATGAAAGGCGCTCGCGAGCACCGCGTCCCGCTGTCCGACGCGGCGCTGGCGATCCTTGACCGCCTAGCCGAGGACCGACAGGGCGAATTCATCTTTGCCGGCGGCCGGGCCGGCCGCCCGCTCAGCAACATGGCGATGCTCGTCTTGCTGCGCCGCATGAAGCGCGACGATCTCACCGTGCATGGCTTGCGCTCGACCTTCCGCGATTGGGCGGCCGAGCGCACCAGCTTTCAAAACGAGGTCATCGAAATGGCGCTCGCCCATGCCATCGGCGACAAGGTGGAGGCCGCCTACCGGCGCGGCGATCTGTTCGATAAGCGCCGGCGATTGATGGACGGATGGGCGGCCTACTGCGACACCAAACCGGCCACCGTCGCCGTTGTGCCGATCCGCCGCGCTGCCGAATAACAGAGATCGGCGGGGATAGGGTCGCTCCCGACAAGGCCGGTACCGCACCGGTCTTCCCCGCCGACTATGCTGCGGATTGCCAAAGCGGAGGGTACATGGACAAACCGGGAAAGTCTGCACTTCTCGGACGGGTGGCCCGTATTCGCCGACTTGAAGGGGAGCTGCGACTGGCAAAGGCTCGTAATGACTTGGCCCGACCCCGAAAAGATGCTCCAGATTTACGCAACCTGCTTGCGGCGCATCAATCCGTGCTGGCAATAATAGAGTTCATTGATAGCTCGCCAGATTGGGAGAAAGAGGAGCTGAGCTTCGCCTTTCATAAACTTCAACTTTCCCTCACGAACATTGCAAGCGGCAGGCGCGAAAACTGGCTTATGCCTCCGCTGCGCAAAGATGGCGCTCCACCAAAATCAATCGAAATTATAGCGTTACGGGGTCGTTATGCGGCGGTGATGGACTTTCTGATCAAAAAAGGCGGATGGAGGGAGCAATGCGCGGGTGAATTCGTGACACGACACGCTGGGCGAGGCGTCATGGAAAGCTTGGTGGGCCGGGCGACGAAGAAAGCGCCCTCCTGGCGAGCTGTCCAGGATTGGCGACAGAACATCATTGGCCGAGCTGATCCCTCAGAGGAAGGCAATTCGTTCAATGCCATGCGTGAGGTGATCAAAAGGCTCGGATACGGCCAATCGCCCACGGTGGTGGAAGTCGAAGCAAAAAAACTCCTCGCAGCACTTCGGCAACCCGCGGCTGACCTTCTCGGGTAACTTTCCGGGAAACCACCCATTTTTCGCGGATGACTAAAGTCCCATCCTTCCCGCTAATCGAAGATGCGGGGAGCGTGGGTCAATGCGGGAGAAGGCGGCCAGCCTGGCAAATTCACCGGTGTATGACGTCGGAGGCGTCGACACCCTCGTTGTAGGACCGAAGCGCGCCTGCGCGATGCTCGGGATCGGCACCACCCGGCTCTACGCGTTATTAGCCGCCTCGGAGCTGGACAGCTACTTAGAGGGCAGCGGTCGCCGCATCACCACCGCATCCATAGTCGCCTACGTGCAGAGACGGCTGACCGGCGCGCCGCCACCTCGCCAAAATCCGAGGAAGCCGCCGATACGGCAGCGTGAGCCGTCCGCGCCGATCCCCATCGGGCCGACCTGACGTGAGCGCCGGCGCCCGCCTGGAAGTGTCGGGCGAGCAGTTGGCGACGCAGATCCTCGGCGCCGAGAGCGGAATCGCCTCCGACCGCATCCGCCGCGGCGATGTCGCGCTCGATGATTTCACTCGCTTGGTCATGGTCGGCGAGCGGCTCGCTGAACTTCAACTCTATGTCGACGACGCGTCGGGGCTGTCGGCCGCGGCGCTACGCACACGGGCGCCGCGGCTGAAGCGGCGACATGGGCTGGGCCTCGTTGTCGTCGACTACCTGCAGCGATGAACACCGGACCCTGTTCAACAGCCGCAAGTGCAGCAAAGCGGGTGCGCGTGCATTTACGATTATCGAGGGAGGGACGCAGTGATGGCCTGTTGCGATTGCCTCGCCGGGCAGCCCGCGTTTTGCGAAATCGCGGCGCGGCTGGGGATAGCGCCCGTCGTGCTCCTGGCCAGGGTGGCGACGATGCTCGGCGCGCTGGCCGGTGATGCGGCGACGTTGCTGGGTGACGCGGCGCCGCCGGTAGCGTCACCACGCAAGGCGCCCGATAACGGGGCCGTGCGCACGCGGCGGTGGCGGGCCAGGCGGCTCGCCGCGGTGACCGGCAACGCGCTCGCTGGTGACGCGGTGACGGCGCGTGACGTCACAACGTCACCGAGCGTCACCCATGAGGCAAATCAAAGGGTTGGGCCGTCACCGGGCGTCACCTCCCCCCGGTTTTGCAACGCGATCCATTGTGAACCTCCGCCCGTGTGCTTTGACCTCTCTTCGAGAATTTTTGCCTTTTGCCACATGCAAGCCGGTGCGCGGGGATCGGGGTCTGGGTAACCCAAAAGCACAATGGACGTGGATAATACGCCGCAGCAGATCGGAGGAGATTGCGCGGCTACGCGGCGCGAGGTCATGGCAGGTCGCTCAGAAAGCGATCGAAGCACAGCCCCCGCTCCTGCGGATTGAGATGCGTCAGCGTGATCAGATGATCGACGAGCGCTTGGACATCGGCATCGGACAGAAGGCAGTAGGAGGCCCTGGACACCCTGCGGCTCGCCAAAGCTGGCGAGGAACTTCGCGTCGAGCAGGTCGGAGATTTTCAAGGCATCGATGGGCTTCGGCGCGTTGTGCCGGGCGGGGATAGGATTGCGAAGGAGCGATCGAAACAGTTTCGTCAACGACCAGTTTCGGTGGCCGGGAGCACGTTTTCTACTGGCCCGATAATGGCCAGCAGCATCGAGACAATCCTGAAGCCCGCGTTCAGGGTACCGCCGTTTGGGGAAAGGACGGCGTTGCCGTGAGCATGATGGGCTCGCTACCCGTCACCCGCTACACAGGCGAAAAGTTCGATATCAGCTGTAGTCCAATTGTTCCTAATGACCCGGTCCATCTCCCCGCGATCTGGGCCTTTTGCTCCTCGCCGAATTACGCCGGTGCCGTCCGTCGCATCGACCAAGCTTTAAAAGTCACCAACGGCACCCTGGTCAAGATCCCCTTCGACCTTGCTCACTGGCAAGCGGTCGCTGCCAAGAAATACCCGAATGCCCTGCCCGAACCGTATTCCGATGATCCGACGCAATGGCTGTTCCACGGCCACCCGCGTCACGCCGAGGCTGGTACCGAACTCCAGGTCGCGCTCGCCCGCATCGCGGGCTACCGCTGGCCGGCGGAGACCGATGCCAACATGCGCCTTTCTGCCGGAGCGCGTGCCCGCATCGCCGAAGCCGCGACGCTGCCCGAGGCCGACGCGGACGGGCTGCTCGCGCTGGTCCCCGTGCTCGGCGAACGCCCGCTCGCCGACCGGCTGCGCGCCTATTGCACCGCCGCCTGGGGCGATGCCTGGACACAAGGCAGCGAAGCCGCGCTGATCGCCGCCGCCTGCGAGCGCGCCAAGGACAGGCCGCCGAAACAGCTGACGCTTGATGCCTGGCTGCGCAGCCATGCCGCCCGCCAACACGCCAAGCTGTTCCACGACCGGCCATTCCTGTGGTGGATCACCGACGGCCGCGCCGACGGCTTCACCGTCGTCGCGCATTACCACCGCCTCGATCACGCCACTCTCGAACGCCTCGCCTACACGATGCTCGGCGACTGGATCACGAGGCTCGGCGACGATCCCCGCGCCGAGACCGCGCGCATCCTGCAAGCCAAGCTCGCCCAAATCCTCGAAGGCAAGCCGCCCTACGACATCTTCGTGCGCTGGAAGCTCCTCGGCCGCCAGCCCCTCGGCTGGGACCCCGATCTCGACGACGGCGTGCGTCTCAACATCCGCCCCTTTGTCGAGGCCGGAGCGCTCGCGCATGTGCCGAACGTCAAATACACCGTCGATCGCGGCAAGGACGTGGCCTCGGCCCCGTGGTTCGCGGTGTTCAACGGCGAGCGCCGCAACGACCATCACACGACGCTTGAAGAAAAGCGCTCGTGCCGCGCGAAAGCCGCCGAATGAGCACGCCGCTCGAAGCGCTCGCCGAGGCGTTACGCGATTGCCGAAAATATGTGTCGGGCGCGGAGGCGCCGCCCGAAGCGATCTTGTGGTGCGATCCGGGGGGCGAATTCGGGGCGATCCTGCCGACGCTGCGTGCCCGCATGCCGAACCTGTTGAGCTTCGGAACCTATGAGCCTTTGACGCGCACCGGCCCCGCGTTGTGGTTGCGTGCCGCTGCTGGCCGACAGGTCGGCGAAATTGTATGGACGCCGGATGAGCCTGCGGTCATCTATCTGGCCGGCTACAGTCGGGAGATTTTGCGTGGCGCCGCAGACTGCCCCGAGGATCTTGCGCCGCTCGTCTGGCTTGCCGTCGCGGGAACCTTCTTCGGTCAATCAAAACAGGCGCGAGACTGGACCTTGCGCGGCTTCCTGACAGCGCAGGGGAGTCCGATCGGGCTCGATGTCCCGGAAGACAAGGCTGCGCGCGAGGCTCTCGCCCGCGCCGCAAGCCGGTTATTCGCCGAGCCGATCGAGGCGCTGAGGGGGCGGCGCCTCGACGCGGCGGCGCTGAACGCGCTGCTGGTCCCAGACCTCGATGCCGACATGCTGCGCTGGATCGAGGGGATACTGACACAAGAGACCGATCCCGAGCGCTTCGACGCATTCGCATCGCTTGCCGCGAAGCAGCTTGGCTTCGACCCGCGCAAGAAATCGAGACAGGACGCGACTGCCCGGCTCGCCCAGCGAGAGAAGGGATGGGCCGCGGTATGGGACCGGTTTGAGGAGCGGGATGGCGCCTATGACGGCGTGGTCAAGCTTCTACGGGACGAGACGCCACAGAGCATCTTCGAAGGCCGCGACGCGTACCCCAGCCTTAACGCAGCCGGA
>JBGPTQ010000033.1:0-9585 GCA_041490725.1 Allostellaceae bacterium
CCGATCAGCAGCGCTCCCCCAACCAGCACCGCCCCGAGGAGGAACGGGCTGCCGCGGCCGAATTCGGTAAACAGCGATCCCGCGATAATCGGCCCCAGCACCCGCGACAGGCTGCCGACCGACTGCGCGACGCCCATGACCTCGCCCTGCTCATCCGCTCCGGCGCGGCGCGAGATCAGGCTGTTGAGCGTGGGCTGCATCGCACCCATGCCGAGCGACAGCGCGGTCAGCGCGACGACAAGCGCCGCCAGCTCGCGCGCGAACGGCAGCACGAGGAGCCCGATCGCAATCAGCACGAGCCCCGCCAGCATCAGCCGCTCCTCGCCGAAGCGCCTGGTCAGCGGTCCGATCAAGACGCCCTGCATCAGCGCCGACAGCACTCCGACATAAAAGAACACGAACCCGATCGGGCGCGGACCCCAGCCGAATTGCGCGATCGCCCACCAGGCAAAGGTGGTCTCCATGCCGGAAAAGGCGAGAATGACCAGAAAGAACACCGCCAGGAGCCGCGCCAGCACCGGCTGGGCGAGCGCGCCGCGCGCCGCCGCGATCCTGCCGCGCGAGGAGCGCGCGCGCCCGGCTGCCAGGCTCTCCGGCAACAACGCGATGACGCCCAGGAATGCGGCGAACGACAGCCCGGCGGCGATCAGGCCCGGTGTTTCGAGATCGGCCGTGGCCAGATCGTTGCCAGCGACGACACCCCCCAAAACCGGCCCGATGATGAAGCCGAGACCAAATGCCGCGCCGATCATGCCCATCCCTTTGGCACGCTGTTCGGGCCGCGTCACGTCGGCGATATAGGCTTGCGCCGCGGCGATATTGCCGGCGCAGGCCCCGGCAAATGCGCGCGCGGCGAACACCATCCACAGCCCCGTGGCGAAGGCGAGCCCGAGATAGGCCAGCGCCGCCGCCGCCATGCTCGCCATCAGCACCGGCCGCCGGCCGACACGGTCGCTGAGGCGTCCCCAGAGCGGCGCCGTCATCATCGACATCAGCGAGTAGATGGCGAACAGCAACGTCATTTGTAGCGGCGAGGCGGCGAATCGCTCCGCGTAAAACGGCAGCAACGGGATGACCAGCCCGAACCCGACCAGGTCGATAAAAACGATGAGGAAGAGGATTGGCATGAGCGCGCTGTTGATATCGCGCCGGCGCTGCGCCGAACAAGAGCCGATCGACGCAGCGGCGCCATCTTGCCCGCACAGCCTATCATGGCTTCGGTTGGCGTGCCGCATCGCCGCGCCGGCATTGGTTCTTCCACCGCCGCTGGCTGACGACCGATGCGGGGTGCCGAATCGCCCTTCGGTAAACGGCCTAACCCTTTAGGATAGGTGGGGAATCCTATTTGCGCTGCCTCTGGCCCAGAATACGCCGGAATTGGGGGAATTTTGTTCAGCTGTTGCTTGTGAATTTTTGTCGACAACTGGCGCTGTTAATCGCACCTTAACCGCCATCGGGTTTTCTAGGAGGCACCCACTCAACCGAGGAGACTGACGATGGGCTTTCTGCATGAACTTTTCGAGCGCAATTCGTTGCTGACGAACCTGCTGCACGACGATTCCGGGGCAACCGCGATCGAGTATGGTCTGATCGCTGCCCTGATCGCGGTCGCCGCGATCGCCGCGTTCCAGTTGGTCGGCACCAATCTGACGTCAACGTTCAACAACGTCGCCAGCCAGCTTTAAGACGCAAGGCAGCGCCGCTCGGCCGAAAGCCAGCGCGGTTGAACCCGCGCTGGCTTTCGCCGTGCCCGGGCTCGGTCCGGCAAACCGACGGCCCCAGGGTCAATATCATCCCGCCCCGAGCAGCGCGCTGCGGAAGCGGATGCGGCACGAGGCCGGGTCGAGGTTGCGTTTGTAGGGCGGCGGGTCATCGGGCTTGACCCTGAGGACGACGAAGGCGGTGCCGTTGCCTTCGCGCAACAGGCGCGTGCCGTCGGCGAGATCAGATTCGCTCGCCACCGTGCGGGTGCGCTTGATGCCGGAGCCGGCGGCGATCTTTTCGAGATCGACGCCGAGGCTGGTGTGGCTCTTCTGGTACCCGGTCTCGCCGTAATGGCCGTTATCGACGCAGACGATCGCGAGGTTGGGCGGGTTCAGCACCGCGATTGTCGCCAACGCCCCGACATTCATCAACAGCTCGCCGTCGCCGGTGGCGACCAGCACCCGCTTGTCGGGCCGCGCCAGGGCGAGACCGAGCCCGATCATGCAGGCGCCGCCCATCGCGCCCGCCATCGTGTAGATATGCGCGCCGTCATGGGTCAGCGCGGCAATGTCGCGCGCCGTCCCGGCGAGCCCGGTCACGAACAGGAAATCTTCGTGCCGGCCAACCAGCGCCGGCACCGCATCGCGCCGGTCGAGGATGAAACCGGCGGCGATCGCTGCCGCCATGTCGACGCCCTGCGGATAGCTCGCCATCGCACTGCTCCTCAAAACGCCTTGGCACCCAAGAGCTTCTGGGTCAGTAGCACGGCAACCGCATTGCCGCCCTGAAACACCATCGTCAAGGCCCCCTCGACCGTCGGGATCACCTCTTGCGGCTCGTCGATGCGCAGGCAGATGACCCCCATCGCCCGCAGCACCGGCTCGACCGCCTGGCCCATCGGATACTGCCACGGGTTCCCCTCGCCGAAATCGCCGCGCATGCTAACGAGGGTCAAGAACGGGAAATGCCCGCCCTTGACCAAGGACAGCATGTTGACGCAGTTGCCGGTGCCGCTCGACTGCATCAGCAACACGCCGCGCGCGCCGCCGAGATCGGCGCCGGCGAGCAGGGCCACCCCTTCCTCCTCGGTGGTCAGCGCCACCGATTGCGCGCCGGGGTCGGCCAGCGAGCGGTCGATCAGGATGCGGTGCCCGGCATCCGGCACATAGGCGAACTGGGTGATGTTGTGGCGCCGCAGCAGGTCATAGAGCGCGTCCTGCCAGCCTGTCGCACCGCCGTTGCTGTCGGCCATTTTCGCATTCTCCGCTTGCGCGTGCCCGATTGCTTGTCCGGGGGCGGTCAAACCTCGCGCCGAGCGGGGCCGAACGCAACCTTGGAATGACGCGCGATCAGCCGCCGACCGGGGCCGGCCCCTGGGCGGCCACCGCTTGCCCGCGCAGGCGGCGGCAGCGTCGGACGATCGCACCGAGCAGCAGGATCAAGGCGAGCGGTGCGAGCGGGAATTTGGAGGTCCCCGCGACCATCGTTATCGGGGCGATCATGGCTGACATCATTACCAGCACCTCGCCCGTCCCCAACGCATCCGCGGCGCGATGCCGCTCGGCGATGACCCAGATCACCGCGGTGGCGACAATCGGCATGTCGTAGACAAAGGCGTAGGGCGTCGCGAGGAAAGCCGCGACCAAGAGCCCGGCACCGGCGAGTTGCGGCGGGCCGGATCGGAAGAGGATCCAAACGATCACCGCCGCCCCGGCCGTTGCCGCCCATTGTGCCAGTTGCGCGGTCGCAGGCGCGACGCCGAGCTGCAGCAGGGCGGCGAGGATGGTCGGCATCAGGTGCATGATCTCGCCGCTCTCAGCGGCGAACTGGCGCGAGAATGCGGGAAGGGAGGCGGCCCAGCGCGGCCACACCGCGCCGCCGAACAGGAGGCTTGTCGCAACGATGAGAAGGATCGCCGTCACGCTCGCAATGGCAAGGGTGCGCCACAGCCGGGCCGCGACGAGCGCGACCGGAACCAGGAGGCCGAGCTGCGGCTTGTAGGTCAACAAGCCAAGCAGCACCCCGCCGGCGGCCGGATAGAAGGCGGCAAGCCGCAATCCGCCCGCCAGCAAGGCGGCGGCGAGGAAGCCGCTCTGCCCGGACACGATGGCGATCGCCGTGGTCGGCGCCATCAGCGCGGCGAGCAGCGCCGGCGAGCGCCAATTCCCACCGACCGTCGCCCAGAGATAGAGCGGCAGGCTGAACGCGATTAGCGCAACGCAGGCGAGCCAACCGGGCAGCTGCCCGAGCGGCCACACAACCAAGAGAAAACTCGGCGGATAGGGGAACGAATAGATAGCGCCCGGATCCATGCCCAGCGCCAGCTGCGCTGAACGCAGAGCCGTTGGGTCGTAGATCGTGATCGCGGCGTGATCGGCCAGGAAACGACCAAAGCTCCACAGCGCGAAGGAATCGCCGAACCCGCCGGGCCAGCCTCTGGCGGTGGCGACCGCGAGGTAGCTCGCGCCATAGCCGGCAAACAGCGCCAGCAAAACGCCGGCGAGCAGCCGGAACTTGTCGCTCCCGGGCCGCCAGCTCAGTGCCGAGGCAAGATCGGCGGCGATCGCGGCCACCCGCCCGGCGCCCGGCTGGTCGCTCACGGCAGACCGGACGGGACTGCGGCGGTTCGGATGAAAAAGGGCCTCGCCGCGTCGCGCTTCAGCCCGATGGCAATGGCTGTTTTCAACGATGACCTGCTCGCAGAAGGCACCCGAAACCAAAACCGGAGGCAGATGCGGCCCTTACACGCATTCGTTGCAGAATCGTTATCCCCCGACCGCAGCGATTCGGGGCATGCCGGAATGAGCCAGCCCCAATCCTTGGGGCGATCCAAGACCGCGCCTGACACGCCCGCAAGTATCATGGTAGGCTCGCTGGCGGAAGCGTTGTGGAGATGGCCGCGACGGAGGGTGGAGATGAAGGTCAGAATCGAGTGGTGTAAGCCTTGAAACTATGAACCGCGGGCCCTCCGTGCGAGGGCGAGGTTGGTTGAGCTTTACGGTGCCGATGTCGAGCTGGTGCCCGGGGTGGCCGGTGTGTTCGAGATCACCGTCGACGGTCGGCTTCTGTTCTCGAAGAAGCAAACCGGGCGGTTTCCGACCGACGAGGAAGTCGATGCGCTAGGCGCCGGTCGAGCCGGGACGACGTGATTGGGGTTGGCAAAGCCTCCAGCCAGGGCAAGGCCGGATGAGATTGGGCCGACTTTATGCAATCCGCCCATCCCTTGTGGGTGGGCGGGTTCGACCCCTGGTGAGGGCGTGCCGGTCCCGCGCCGCGCGACGAAGCGGTCCGGGATTACGCGAGCGCCACCGTGGTATGAATTAAATAGCTTTTTGTCGGAAATGCCCGACGAAACCTGCTAACATCTTGTACGATCAAATGCTCTGTGGCAGCATGCGAGCTGCTGGCTTTAAGGCTTTGGCAAGCTTTGGCGTGCATGGTGGTGGGGTCAGCGGCCACAGGAGGACTTGAATGTTTGCCACACTGATGAAGTTATGGAAAAACGAGGATGGGGCGACCGCCATCGAATACGGCCTGATCGCCGCCTTGATCGCGGTTGCCGCGATCAGCGCGTTTCAGTTGGTCGGAACCAACCTCACTTCGACCTTCAACAACATCGCCTCGAAGCTTTAACAATCGGCGATTTCGGTCGGTTTTCCACCACGCTCGGCAGCGCCGCTGGTGCTGCCGAGCGTGATTTTTTGCACGTGCCGTACGCGACGGGCACATAATCACGCTCCGCGGGGCAGGGGCACCGCAGGCCCCTCAGGCCTGATCGGGCTCAGCTTTCGCTGCCAATCTTGGCGATGTTCCCCCTTCTCACGACAATCCGTGAGGGTTTTTCGATTCTCCGGACCGGTCACTCGGGCTCCCGGGGCAATTGTAAATGATCGTGCAAAGAACGCACGCCTCGAACATAATCTGACAGTAATTACTGTAGTTTAACCTCTGCGCGACCTTGCGCTATCGCATGCGCAAAGGACACTAGTTGTAATGTTCGTGTTCCTTCGTGGAAGTTAAACGTATCGATTTCCGATTGTTTTGCATGTTCCCACATTATCGCCATTTCTGTTGAGCCTGACTAGATTAGGTCGGCCGCAGCGCCAATTGGTCGCCGATCGCGATGTCGCCACCCTCAACGATTTCGGCGTAGACACCCATCAGATTGTGCCCGAAGCCGCGCTGCAGGGCGCCGACAATGTCGAGGTCGCGCTCGGCGGTCGCCGGGTTGACCTGGGTTGCCGCGCACCGCGTGATCGCCGAAATCACGCGCAAGCGCGCGCCGCCCAGCGTGATCTCGCAGCCGATCCAGCCGAGCTCGCTCCAGGCCGGCGCCCCTTCGAGGTAGACATTGGCGCGGAAGCGGAGCGGATCGACCGCGGCCGGCACGACCGCTTCGAGCGCGGCGATGCTGGCGAGGTTGATCAGCGAGACGTATTTGTCGGTCGTCGCATTGGGCTTCTTCCGCGCATCGGCAAAGGCATGGCCCGGCGCTTCGACGATACGCAGCGGACCCTCGACCGCAGGCCCTAGGAAATCCGCCAGGAACTCGCTGACAGCGCGGCACCCCTCGGGCTCGGTGAGGCGCGCCTGCACGGCGATGCCGCCCCCGTGCTCAATCGTCAGTTCGCCGTTCTCCGCGTCGAAGCGGGTGATCAGCCGCGCCAGCTTTTCGTCACGCATCAGCATCACGAAATGGGTCTTTGACAACCATTCCGGGTGCTCGCGATCGAAGCGGGTCGCGGCCAGCGCGATCGCGAAGCGGCGATCCTGCGGCAGGCATTCGCCAGGTGCGAGCGCCACCCGCGCCAGAGGCTCCGCGCTCATTCCCTTGACCGGATAGCGATAGATCGCGGCAATCGTCACGGCCATTCACCTGCCTCCTGCGGTCCGCGGCCCGATCTCGATGATGATTTGGTCGGCCTCGCTCATCGCGCCCCTCGTTGGCGATCCGCTTCGCGTCGGTTATACCTGATTGCGCCTTGCGCGCGGGATTGCCTCGGAGAGAATGTTGGGGACGCTGCACCAGCGACCGGAGATAGGATTGCGGCATGCCCGCTCGACCGCGTAGCTGGGCCGACACAAAAACCGGCGACCGGCCCAATCGGTCAAGGCCGATCGCATGGCTCATGCGATGCCTCAAGATCGCTGGGGTTTCTGTCGGGCTGCTGGCCGCCTCAATCGGGAGCTATTGGGGGATTCTCCAATACGAGGGCAATCTTCACACGGTCAGCGCGGGCGTCCTATACCGCTCGGCTCAGTTGAGCAAAAGCGAGACGCGGTGGGCTGTTCGCGAATATGCCATCAAATCGGTGCTCAATCTGCGCGGCGCGCATCAGGGACAGTCGTGGTACGACGAGGAGATGGAAGCGGCAGGCGAGCTCGGCCTCGCGCATTTCGATTACCCCCTGTCGGCGAAGCGCTTCGTGACAAGCCAGCAGATCGGGGAGATTCTCGACATCGTGCGCCGCGCGCCAAAGCCGCTTCTGATCCATTGCAAATCGGGAGCGGATCGGGCGGGCCTCGTCGCGGCGCTCTATCGCCTTACCGAAACCGGGGCGAGCGCTACGGAAGCGGACCAGGAACTCTCGCTCGTTTACGGCCATTTCCCGTACCTGACGAGCCGGTCAGTTGCGATGGACGACAGCTTTTGGGCGTTTGCCCACGGAACGGCCCGAGCCTCGGCCAGATAACCCGTCGGCGACCGCCGTTCCGCGCCCTGGCCCGGGATGACGCCCGGGCATTTGCCGGGCTTTCGCTCCAAGCCTTCCGAATGTGCTCGGCACACAAGAAATTGGCCGAACCCGAAGGTTCGGCCAAGTTTGAACAGGGAGGCTTCACGTCTAGGAGACGTAAGGGTCCGTAGACCCTCTTTCCGGGCGCAAGTCCCGGAAACTCTTTCAGGGCTCCTCAACCCCGGAATCTCGCGGCGATGCAGTATCGCGCGACGCCGAATATCGCGGTATACGCGGCTTATCACCAACGGGAATTCGTTCTGGCTCGTCTGCAAAAACCGCAATGCTGTCGCTGGGCTGCAAAAGACCCGCGTCAACTCGCCGCAGCCAGAATTTAGCTGAGCCGGCCCTCGGCTACTTTGCGCAACAGGAAATCGCGGAATACGCTGATCCGCTTCGACGAGCGCAGTTCCTCCGGATAGACGAAATAGGCCTCATTCGGCGGCCCGGACAGCTCCGGGAGCACGCGCACCAGGCTAGTGTTCTCGGCCGCGACAAAATCGGGCAAAGAGGCGAGGCCGAGCCCACTCGTCACCGCGCGCAGCACGCCATAAGTGTTGTTCACGGATAGGATCGGCCGGCGATCGCGCCCGGGCTTGGCGCCGGTATCGATCAGCCAGTTCACCCCCGGCGACGGCGGCCTTGCATCCTCGCTGTAGACGATCAGGCGATGATCGTCGAGATCCTCGGCGCGCTGCGGCGTGCCATATTTCTTGAGGTATTCGGGCGCGCCGTAGATATGCACCTGGACGCTGACGAGATGCCGCTGGATCAGGTCCGGCTGGCGCGGCGGCGACATGCGAATCGCCACGTCGGCCTCGCGCATCGACAGGTCGAGCTCCGAATCGTCGACGACCAGGCTGACCTGGATCTCGGGGTAGAGGTCGAGGAATTCGCGGATGCGCGGCGTCAGCCAGATCGAGCCGAAGGCGACGCTCGTCGTGATCTTCAACGGTCCCTTCGGCCGGTCCTTCGATTCGGAAATCAGGCTCTCCGACATCGCCAGCTTGGCGAAGACCTCGCGCGCGGTGCGGAACAACAATTCGCCCTGCTCGGTCAGGATGAGGCCCCGCGCATGCCGGTGGAACAGCGGCACGCTGAGGCTCTCCTCAAGCGCGCTGATCTGTCGGCTGACGGCAGACTGGCTCAGATTGAGCGCCTCGCCGGCATGGGTGAAGCTGCCCGCCTCGGCGACCGCGTGAAAAACCCGCAACTTGTCCCAATCCATCGCCATTCGCTTGCCTTCCGGGAGCCCCCTCCCGCGCCCGCCCGATCCGCGCCCCTATTCGGCGGCGCGCGCAGTCGCGGCATCCTCCTCAACGGCGAGAAACTTCTCGGCCTCGAGCGCGGCCATGCAGCCCAGCCCCGCGGCGGTCACCGCCTGGCGGAACACCTTGTCCTTGACGTCGCCCGCGGCGAAGACCCCCGGGACCGCCGTCGCCGTCGACTCCGGCGCGGTCAGGATATAGCCCTCCGCATCGAGCGGCAGCCGGCCGGCGACCAGATCGGTGACCGGGGTGTGGCCGATCGCGATGAAGACGCCGTCGCACGCTCGTTCGGTGAGCGCGCCGGTGCGCAGATTGCGCAGCCTGACCCCGGTGACCTGCGGCGGCTCCGGCACGCCGAGAATCTCGTCGACCACGCTGTCCCAGACAACCGCGATCTTCGGGTTGCGGAACAGCCGGTCCTGTAGGATCTTCTCGGCGCGCAGCGCATTGCGCCGGTGCACGAGCGTCACTCGCCGGGCGTGATTGGTCAGATAGAGAGCTTCTTCGACAGCGGTGTTACCGCCGCCGACGATAACCACCTCCTGGTCGCGAAAAAAGAAACCGTCGCAGGTGGCGCAAGCCGACACGCCAAAGCCGCGGAACGCCTCCTCGCTCGGCAGCCCGAGCCAGCGCGCCTGCGCGCCGGTCGCGATGATCGCCGTGTCGCCGAGGTACCGATCACCCGAATCGCCGGTGGCGAGGAAAGGGCGCCGGCCGAGGTCGAGCGAGACGATCTGGTCGAGGATGATGCGCGTTCCAACATGCTCCGCCTGGCGCTGCATCTGCTCCATCAGCCAGGGTCCCTGGATGATGTCGGCAAAACCGGGGTAGTTCTCGACATCGGTCGTGATCGTCAGCTGGCCCCCCGGCTGAATTCC
>JBGPTQ010000034.1:0-9516 GCA_041490725.1 Allostellaceae bacterium
CCCGGCGGGGCGCGCGCCGGGCTCGCGCAGCAGGATCGGGGCGGCACGCGGCGCGCTCGCCCAACCCGCGCTGGCGCGGCTGATCACGGTGTTCTTCCTGGTCATTCTCGCCTTTTCCGGCATGGAGACCACCTTCGCCTGGTGGGCGATCGCGCAATTCGGCTGGGGCCCGCGTCCGATCGGCTTTGTGTTCTTTTATGTCGGCCTGCTGTCCGCGCTGATGCAGGGCATCTTGATCGGGCCGCTGACCAGGCGCTTCGGCGAGGAGCGGCTGATGCTGGCCGGGCTCGCGGCGATCGCGCTCGGGCTGCTGGTGCTGCCGTTCGCTCGCGAACTGCCGCCCCTTGTCGTCGCGTTGACCGCGCTGGCGCTCGGCATGGGCGCGATGCAGCCATCGCTCAACAGCCTGATCTCGCGCCGCGCCGGGGCGGATGAGCAGGGCGAAATCATGGGGGTTGCGCAATCGGTCGGCAGCCTGTCGCGGGTGTTGGGGCCGATCATCGCGGGATTGCTGTTTGCCGAAATTGGCCGCGACAGCCCGTTTCTTTGGGGAGCGGCGCTGGTCGGGTGCGCGCTGATGATCGGATGGCGCCTCGCCCGGGGCATCGCGCCGGGGGTGGCGCCGCGCCCGCAACCGCCCTTGGGGTCGCCCGAATGAGTCCACATGGGCCGCGCATGGTTGGCCGGTCGTCGATTCCCGGCCTGCCCGAACCGGATGAGCGGCTCGGCCAGGGGCTGCGGGCGCTCAAGGGGCTTGGCCCCTATCTGTGGCCGCGCGATGGGCTTGAGCTGCGGGTTCGCGTTGTGCTGGCGCTGGTGCTGCTCATCGCCGGCAAGCTCGTCAACATCACGATCCCGTTCTTCTACAAGGCGGCCGTCGACGCGCTTTCCGGTCCGGCGGCGGCGCAGGCCGGCGCGATCGCCGTGCCGATCGCAATAATCTTCGGCTATGGCGCCGCCCGGGTCATGTCGCAGGGCTTCAACGAGCTGCGCAACGCCGTCTTCGCCAAGGTCGCCCAGCGCGCGGTGCGCCAGCTGGCGCTCTCGGTGTTCCGCCACATCCACGCGCTGTCGCTGCGCTTTCATCTGGAGCGGCGCACCGGCGGGTTGGCGCGCGCCGTCGAGCGCGGCACGGCGGGGATCGAGTTCCTCTTGTCCTTCATGCTGTTCAACGTCGTGCCGACGGTGTTCGAGATCGTTGTCGTCTGCGCGATTTTGTGGCGCCTCTACAACTGGGCCTTTGCCGTCGTCACCCTGGCGACAATCGTTACTTACATTGCCTTCACCTTCCTCGTGACCGACTGGCGCATCCGCTTCCGCCGCGAGATGAACGCGCGCAACAGCGAAGCCAACACCAAGTCGGTCGACAGCCTCCTGAACTACGAGACGGTCAAATATTTCGCCAACGAGGCGCACGAGGCAGAGCGCTACGACCGCGCGCTCCACGCCTATGAGCGCGCCGCGGTCAAGAGCGAGACGACGCTGGCGCTGCTCAATGTCGGCCAGGGCGTGGTCATCGCCGCGGGCCTCATTGGGGTGATGATCCTGGCGGCTGAGGGGGTCGCGGCGGGCCAAATGACGGTCGGCGATTTCGTGCTGGTCAACGCCTACCTGCTCCAGCTCTACCAGCCGCTCAACTTCCTCGGCATGGTGTACCGCAACATCAAGCAGTCGCTGACCGATCTCGAGCAGATGATGTCGCTCTTGAAGATCGCGCCCGAGATCGAGGACCGGCCGGGCGCGCCCGCGCTTGCCGTCCGCCAGGGCGCGGTCGCCTTCCGCCATGTCGATTTTCGCTACGATATCAGGCGGGGGATTCTAGGGGATGTCGATTTCGTGGTCCCGCCCGGCGCCACGCTTGCCATCGTCGGGCCGAGCGGCGCCGGCAAATCGACGATCGCGCGCCTCATGTTCCGCTTCTACGACGTCGATCAGGGCGCGATCGAGATCGACGGGCAGGACATCCGGGACATAACGCAGGACAGCCTCAGGCGCTCGATCGGCGTCGTGCCGCAGGACACCGTGCTGTTCAACGACACGATCTTCTACAACATCGCCTATGGCCGCCCCGGGGCCGGCCGCGCCGAGGTCGAGGCCGCGGCACGGCGCGCCCACATCCACGATTTCGTCGCGGGCCTGCCTGATGGCTACGAGACCATGGTCGGCGAGCGTGGGCTCAAATTGTCGGGCGGCGAGAAGCAGCGCGTCGCGATCGCCCGGGTCGTCTTGAAGGCGCCGAAGATCCTGATTTTCGACGAGGCCACCTCGGCGCTCGACACCAAGACCGAACGCGAGATCCAGGCGAGCCTGGCTGAGGTCGCCGCCGACCACACGACGCTCGTCATCGCGCACCGCCTGTCGACCGTGGTCGACGCCGACCAGATCCTGGTGCTCGATGGCGGGCGCATCGTCGAGCGCGGCCATCATCGCGAGCTGCTCGCCCGCGGCGGCGTCTATGCCGCGATGTGGGCGCGCCAGCAGGAGGCCGCCGAGCGCGAAGCGGCGCTGGCCGCGAATTGACTCTGTCGCCTGGATCAGCGCCGAGCGTCCTTCGAGACGGCCGCTTCGCGGCCTCCTCAGGATGTGGAGATTTTGTTAATGCCACCAAAGTCTTATCCTCATCCTGAGGAGCGCCCAACGGGCGCGTCTCGAAGGACGCAGGATGAGATTGCAGCGGGTCGCGCGACGGCTGACGACCTTGCCGCCGCGCTACGCCGCGGCTCACGGCGCGCGCTGGCGCGCGCCGTGACCCTCGTCGAATCGACCCGCCCAGATCACCGCCACGACGCCGAGGCGCTGATCGCGGCGATCCTGCCAGCGACCGGCGGCGCCACCCGGATCGGCATCTCCGGGCCGCCCGGCGCCGGCAAATCGACCTTCATCGAGCGCTTCGGCCTCGACGGCATCGCGCGCGGGCATCGCATCGCCGTGCTCGCGGTCGATCCCGGATCGCAGCGCGGCGGCGGCGCCATTCTCGGCGACAAGACGCGGATGGCCGAGCTGGCGCGCGCGCCGGCGGCCTTCATCCGCCCGTCTTCGGCCGGCAAACAGACCGGCGGCGTCGCGCGCCGCACCCGCGAGGCGATCCTCGTCTGCGAGGCGGCCGGGTTCGACACGGTGCTGGTCGAGACCATCGGCGCCGGCCAGGCCGAAACTTCCGTCGCCGACATGACCGACATGTTCCTCCTGATCCTGCCGCCTGCCGCCGGCGACGAGCTGCAGGGATTGAAGCGCGGCATCATCGAGCTGGCCGATCTGATTTTGATCAACAAGGCGGATGGCGCGCTGATCGATCACGCAAGCCGCGCTGCCGCGGAATACGCCAATGCGCTGCGCCTCATTCGCCCTTCGGTGCCCGAATGGCAGGCGACGGTGCGCAGGGTCTCGGCCTTGACGGGCAGCGGGATCGACGCGGTGTGGGACGATGTCGCGCGCTTCCGTGCCGCGCTCCAGGCGAGCGGCGCCTGGGACCGGCGCCGCGCCGAGCAGGCGCGCGCGGCGCTGTGGGCCGAGATCGGCGACGGCCTCCTCGAGCGCTTCCGCGCCGCGCCGGCCATCGCCGCCCGCCTCGCCGGGATCGAGCGCGAGGTGACCGCCGGTACGCGCACCCCGGCCGCGGCCGCGCGGCAGTTGCTCGCGGCATTCCTCGGCGAACGAGCCTCGGCATGACAAGCAGAAGTGGCGAATGCATTGCTATAAGGGCGCCGCTAAAATTGCCACAATTTTGTATGATAATGCATTCTGGCCAAAAACAGCACGCTGCTTTGAAGCGATCTGAGGCACGGGATGTCCGACACGCAATCGCAAATGTCGCAACTCCGCTCGCTGCACCATAGGGCTGCACCAATCCGCAGCGGAAGGTTCGCTGCTGATTTGCTGCAAAACGTCGGGCGAGTCGCTCGAGGCGAAACCGACCGGCTCGGATTCATCGAGCAAAACCATAAGGTTAGAGACGCCCAATCCAGACGACACAACCGACGCGCGAGAGATTTGCTGCTGATTCTTTGCAGGTGCAGCGAAGGGAGGATCGATGACCCAATCGTTGATTGAAGCCTCCACGGTTCGGCCGCGACGCGTAACCGGGCGCAATAGCGTTCCGCGCCGATCCACAGCGTGATCCCGCGCTCGGCGATGGCGGCGAGCTGGGCGCCGCGCGCCACCGCCGAGACCTCAATCCCCGTAGCTTCCGCGCCAGCGCCGAGCCGTGCCGCGACATGACCGCCCACCGCCCCGGCGCCGAAGACCGCTATCTTCATCGCTGGTATCCCCTATCGTTGTCGCCCTGATGCAGAGTGTCTTGTCTTCCCGCCTCGGCCAAGCCGCCCGAGCGGCGGGGTTTCTCGCGGTGCTGTGGTCGATGCCGGCCGCGGCGCAGAGCCTGTTCGCGCGGCACGAAGTCACGGTGGAGTTCGCGACGTCGGACGGCAAACCGATCGCCGATGCCGAGGTGCGTGTCTTTGCTCCCGGCGAGCCGAGCCGGCCGGCGCTGACCGGGCGTACCGACAGCAAGGGCAAGTTCGAGTTTTCCGCCAATACGGACGGGTTGTGGAGCGCCGAGGCGCATGCCGGGAACGAAATTGCGCGGGTCATGATCCGGGTCGGCGACAAGGAGGAGACCAAGCCGCTATCGCCGCTCTGGGTGGTCGGCGGGCTCCTCTTGCTGCTGGTCCTCGCCTTCGCGTATCGGGTGGCGCGCGCGCGCAGCCGCACCTCGCCTAATCGGCCCGGTTCGCCGCCGCGAACGCCCCGAGGTCGGCGAACAGCTCGGGATCGGCGATGACCCGCGGCACCTTGTTCTGGCTGCCGAGACGGCCCCGTCGCCGCATCCATTCGGCAAACCCGCCCTGCCGGAGCACATCGATCTGCGGCATCAAGAGGCCGAAGCCGCCGGCGCGGTGGTCGCGGTAATCGAGGTTGCGCCGCATCAGATCCTGGTCGATCGCCGCGGCGAAACGCGCCCTCTCCTGCGCTCTAACCATGCGCTCGAATTCGACGATGAAGAGGTGCCCGCCGATCTCGCCCGCTTTTTCGGGATAGAGCGCGCCGACCGCGAAGTCGCGCACCCCGGCGCCGATCGAATTTGCCGCAGTGGTCACCGCGGCCTCGATCTCTTCGCCGGTCAGGTGCTCGCCGAACGCCGACAGTGTATAGGAGAGCCGGCCGGTGACCAAAAGGCGCGGCGGATCGCGACTCACAAAGCGGACCGTGTCGCCGAGGACGTAGGCCCACAATCCCGCGCAGTTGGTCAGCGCCGGCGCGTAGTCGACCCCGATCTCGATATCGCCGATCCCGTGCCGCGTCGGCGCTGCCGCGTCGATCTCCGCGACCGGCACGAACTCGTAGAAGATGCCGTGATCGAGCATGACGCGCAGCCCCTCGCCCGCGCCGCAATCGGCGGCGGCGATAAAGCCTTCACTCGCGGCATAGACTTCGCGCAATTCGGCATGGCTGCCCTCGAGCCATTCGGCAAAGCGCGGGCGATAGGGCGCGAAATTCACCCCGCCATGGACGACGAGTTCGAGCGCGGGGAAAAAATCGCCGAGCCGCGTGCCGCACCCCTGGTGCCGGCGCACCAGCTCATCGAAAAACAAGAGCAGCCAGCTCGGTGTCCCGGAGATGCTGCGGATATCGGCGGCCGGGGCGCGCTCGGCGAGCAGCGCCATCTTCCCGCTCCAATCCGTGAGGCGCGCGATCTCGGGCGGTGGAAAGGCGAAAGGGCGCGCCCAGGCGGGCAGAGTCGCCGCGGCGATGCCGCTCAAATCGCCGCTTCCGACCCCGGGGGCGCGCTCGATCAGATCGGTGCTGCCGCCGAGCAGCAGATGGCGGCCCGCGAAGAGGTGGCTTTGCGGCCGCTGCCGCAGATGGTGCCCGAGCAGGTCGAGCCCGGCCCGCCGGTTCGAGCGCACGCTCTCCCAGGTGACCGGGATGAATTTGGTCGCGCCGCTGCTGGTGCCCGACGTCGCGGCGAAAAACGGAACCCGGCCGGGCCAGCTGCAATCAATGAGGTTGGGGAAGACCGGCTGCCAGTAGGCCGACCAGAAATTCTCGTAGCGCCGCAGCGGGACCGCAGCCGCAAAATCCCGGCGATCGCGGAGCCGGGCGAAAGCGTGGTCGCGCCCGAAGCGGGTCGCGGCGGCACGCCCCACGAGCCGCATCAGAACCTGCTGCTGGACCGAGGCGGCGTGCTGCCGCGCGAGCCGGCGCGCGCGAAAGCTCGCGTAACAGCGCAACAGCAGCGTCGCGTCGATCATCGCGGCGCCTTGCGCGGTTGCCGTCCGCCATGCCGGGCCCGTCCAGGTCGGGCGCTCAGCTCAGCGTCATCAAGGTCCCGATCAAATCGGCGGGCCACACCAGGCTCGTCGGAGCGCTGGTCAGCGCCTCTCCGAGCGATGGATCGATCCCGGCCGGCAGATCGAACGCCATGTGGTGGCCGAAATGCGCGAGCACCCCGGCAAGGTAGAGCCCGACCACCCACTTCAATGGCTGCAGACGATCGCGCGAAGGCACCCGCGGCGCCCTCGCAGAGCGAAACACGTGACGGCCGATTTTCGGCAATCCCGGCGGACCGATCATGATCTCACCCAGGCTTCCAGCAAGGTTGCATTATAAGGTAGGCGCAAAACCATTGCGTCATCCCCTACGGCGCCCCGCTGGTGCTTCTCCGAGCGGAACATCCGATCATAGCTCGCTCGGCGATTGCCGTCACCGCCTTGCGGCATGATGCCTCGTTCGCTCGCCGGTCGGCCGGTCGACCCGCGCGGGCCTAGTAGGGCGGCGGCGGCGCGTAGGAGCCCGGCGGCGGCGCGCCGTAGCCGCCGTAAGAGCCCGGCGGCGCCGGGTAATAAGCCTGCGGCGGATAGTACGGTGCCGGCGGCGGGGTTGTCGCGATGCCGCCGAGCACGCCGGCGGCGCCGCCGATTGCCGCTCCCAGCGCCGCGCCGTGCCCGCCTCCGGCGGCCGCGCCGATCGCCGCGCCGGTACCGGCGCCAAGCAGGCCACCGCCGATCGCGCGCTGGGCGGGATCATAGGGGTTGGTGCAGCCCGAGATCCCGAGGGCCAGCACCACGCCTAGCGCTGCGCCGGCGATCGCTCGTTTCATCATGTTGGTGCGCTCCATCGCGTCAAATGCGTGATCGTAATACGCACGATCCGGTGCGCGCCTCCCCATGCGGCGAGGCTTGCCGCAAACACCCTCACCCCCCCCGGAACTTCGTCTGGGGGCGCCGCAAGCTTGCTCAGACCAGCGCCGGGTGTTTCCAGCCGATCCACTCGCAGACCGCGCGTCCCATGACGAGGTCCAGGTCATGCCCGGTGAGCCACGGCAGCTCCTCGGTGAACATCGTCACGCATTGCCGATAGCTGCATGGCATCCGGGTGATGTCGGTGCCCCAGAAGCACCGCGCCGGGCCGAACGCGTCGAAGATTTGGCGGATGTATTTGTGGATATTCCGATAGGGGTAGGGTTGGCTAGAATAGCTTGGCGCGCCTGAGAGCTTGACCGCGACATTGGGATATTTGGCGAGGGCCAGCATCTCCGACAGATTGGCGAAAGCCCCGTCATCGGTCCCGGCACCACCGCCGCCGCCGCGCCCATGATGGTCGATGTGCAGCTTAAGACCGGGATGCCGCTCGGCGATTGTGCCGAGCGCCGCCATGTGGCCGCCTGCCAACAGGCCGACCGGCAGCCCCTGGCTCTCGCAGGCGGCCCAGAACCAATCGAGCGAGCCGTCGGTCCACCAGGCCTGTTGCTGCGGCTGGTTGAAGGTGAAGCGGAAGCCGAGCATGCCCGGCCGCTGCCGCCAGTTCTTGACGATGTCGAGCCGGTTCGGCGCCGTGAGATCGAAATTCCCAAGGATGCAGAACTTGTCCGGATGCGCCTTCACCGCCTCGACCGCCAGCGCGTTCATCGCCTCGCCGAGCGTGCTGGGCGGATGGATGACCGCGGCATCGACCCCGGCCTCGCCCATCTCCTTCAGCGCGTCCTCCTTCGAATAGGTCGGAATTTGCCGGTGATGCGCCGACATCTTGGCGTTCAGCCAGATGTGGATCTGTGAATCGACGATCAGCATCGCGTTTCTCTCCTCTTTGACTCAATCCGCCTACGGGCGGGTTTTGACGAAAATGGTCGGGGCCCAGGGTGGCGGCCAGCCCTCCATCCGTTCGCGGCGGCGGCGTTCGGCATCGCTCTCGCCACGACCCGATGGGGGCTTGCCGGATCGCGGATCCTGATCCGGGGCGCTCGCCGTGCGCTCGCGGCGCAGCTCGTCGATGCGGGCGCGGATCGTCTCGAAATCGTCGGCAGCTCGCGGGCGGTTCACCGGACCTCCCTTGGTTCGATCGGCCATTGCAGCGCAGTTCGGTATAGTGAAGCGGAAGCCGGGCGGGCGTCAAACCCTTCGGCGCACTCTCGCGTGTGTTGCCGTCAGCGGCTCGGTTGGAGTTGAATGGCGCGGTCAACCTCGAGGATGACCCGATGGATGTCGCCTTCCTGACGATCGTCGAGCTCAATCGGCTCTATCGCCGGCGCGAACTGTCGCCGGTCGAGGTGACCAAGGCGCTCTTGGCGCGCATCGCCGCCCATGACGGCAAGCTGCACAGTTTCCTGCGGGTGACCGAGGAGATGGCATTGTCCGAGGCGGCCGAAGCCGAGCGCGAGCTGATGGCCGGCGCGCGGCGCGGGCCGCTGCACGGCATCCCCTATGCGCTGAAGGACATCATCGAGACCAAAGGGATCCCGACAACCGGCCATTCGAAATTGCGCCAGGATTACGTCCCCGCCGCCGATGCCGAGCTGGTCACAAGGCTCAAGGCCGCTGGCGGCATCATACTCGGCAAGCTCGCGACCTGGGAATTCGCGCTCGGCGGCCCGAGCTGGGATCTGCCCTGGCCGCCGGCGCGCAACCCATGGAACCCCGACTATCTGCCGGGAGGGTCGTCGAGCGGCGCCGGGGCGGCGGTGGCGGCCGGGTTTGTGCCGGGCGCGGTTGGCACCGACACCGGCGGCTCGATCCGCGGCCCGGCGGCGGTGTGCGGCCTTGCCGGGCTGAAGCCGACCTATGGAAGGGTCAGCCGCCGCGGCGTCTTCCCCAACACCTTCTCGATCGACCATTGCGGGCCGCTCGCCCGCAGCGCCGAGGACATCGCGCTGTTTTTGAAGGTGATCGCCGGCTTCGACCGGCAAGATCCGGGCAGCGAGGATGTACCGGTGCCGGATTACCCGGCCGAGCTCAACGGCGGGGTGCGCGGGCTGCGCCTCGGCCTCATTGAAGATTGGTATCAGGGTGCCAATGCCCATCCCGACCTCGCGCCGGCGATCGAGGCGGCGGTCTCGGTGCTGCGCGGTCAGGGCGCCATCGTCGAGCCGGTCCGGCTGTCGAGCCTGCGCGACTACACCGATTGCAAGACGACGATCTCGAGCGTCGAGCTCTATGCGATCCACGAGCACGATCTCAGAACCCGGCCGCAGGATTTCGGCCGCATTTTGCGTAACCGGGTGCTCCCCGGGGCGTTGATCCG